>NZ_JARVRO010000007.1:0-117462 GCF_030209645.1 Curtobacterium sp. ME-Dv--P-122a | reverse complement strand
CGCGGGGGCAGCCGGGGCCGCGTGGGCCGCCGGGCGGGCCTGGCGCGCCGGGTCCGCCAGGGTGTCCGCTCGTCGCACCGTCGCGCGGAAGCCGGCCGGGTCGACGGTCGAGGCACGGAGGGCCGCACGGACGAAGGTGCGGACGACCGCCCGCTGGTCGGTGTCGAGCGTCGCGATGAGGCCGTCGGGGTCGTCGACCACCGGCGCCTGGCCGCCGTCGACCCGGACGGCGTGCTCGAACCAGGTGCGGTCGGCGTCGGCGACCATGGACGCGCGGATGCCGTCGGCGATCGCACGGGCACGGGCACGGTCGGCGTCGGTGATGACGTCGCGCGTGCGGAGTTCGGCGAAGAACGGGGCGACGTCGCGGGACAGGATCGTCGAGCGGTCCTGCTGCACGCTCGCCGCGATGCCGTCCCGCTCGGCGCGCGCGACGGAGTACGACCCGGCACGGATCTGCACCCGTTCGGCGAGCCCCGCGAAGGTCCAGGCGAACACCGCGGACGCGGCGGTCAGCACGAGCGTCGGTGCCGCGGCCAGGAACGCCGCGACGGCGACCGGCACCTCGTGCGGGAACTCCGCAGCACCGGCGCCCCAGGTCACGGCGTTCACCGCGGCCAGCACGAGCCCGCCGATCGTCAGGTCGGTCCACGGACGGTACGGCGCGACCATGACGATGCCGGTCGCGGTGATCAGGGACATGAAGTCGTTCAGGGCGCTGCGGTCCGGTCCCCACTGCGCGGCGACGCTCGTCACCGATGCCAGGCCGAGCAACCCGACGTGCGCGACGAAGGCCGACCGCGGGAACGGCGCACGGAACGGGCTCGAGGCGGCGAGCACCACCACCGCCGAGGCCGCGACGAGCAGCACGGTGAGGGCACTGAGCGTCGGGCTGCCCACGACGTCGCGGTCGAAGATCGACACGAGCAGCGCCCAGAGGACGCTGCCGGCCCCGAGCACGACGGCCAGGGGCCGCGACCCCATCGCGCCGAGCGGGTCGTACTGCTGCGCGGTGCGACGGGAACCCGGACCGGACCCGAGCCGCTGCCGGATCGCGTTCATCGCTCGGTCCCCCGGCCGTCGCTGACCGCCGGCACGGTGACCGCGCCGGTGACCGGTCCGTACGGCACGGTCATCATGACGCTCGTGCCGGAACCGGGCGACGACCAGATCTGGACGTCACCGCCGACCCGGCCGATCCGCTCACGCACCGAACCGCGGAGGCCCATCCGGTCGGCTCCGGTGGCGTCCTCGTCGAACCCACGACCGTCGTCGACGACCATGACGGTGCAGGACGCGCTGTCGTCGAACACGCTGACCTCTGCGGCGTCGGTCCCCGCGTGCTTCCGCACGTTGGCCAGGCACTGGCCGACGGCCCGGACGACCGCCGACAGCGCACGCTGGTCCAGGCGCTCGAGCGCGGAGGTGTCACCCGAGACGGTCACGTCGAGCCCGAGCGTCCGGTGCTCGTCGACCATGGTGCCGAACGCCTCGGCCGCGGCCCCGGGACTCGGGCGGGCGGCCGGCGCGAGCCACCCCTTGCCGGTGAGCACCGCGACGTCGGCGTCGACCGTCTCGGCGAGGTGCGGGTCCATCGGGCCGTCCGGGGCGAGGGCGATCGCGCCCAGGTGGTTGAGCACGGTGTCGTGCAGGATCGCGGACGCCTCGGCCTCGACCCCGGCGCGGTAGGCGGACACGTGTTCTTCGCGCGCCGAGCGCAGGAGTTCGGGCTGCACCCGTTCGCTCCGCCCCGTGCTGCGGGTCGTGAAGAGCACGAGCGCGACCACGAAGCCCAGGGTCACCCAGGCCAGGATGAGCGGACGGGGCGACTGGTCGGCCTGCACGATGGCGATCCAGGTCGCGAGTCGTCCGGTCAGGAAGCCCACGAAGGACCACAGCACGACGCGGCTCGGCACGGCGCCGGCTCCCCCGACCAGGATGAGCGGGATCACGACGAGGGACATCAGGTACGAGGTCACCCACCCGGTCGGCACCTGCTGCTGGACCCCGACGGCGAACCACCAGGCGCAGACACCGCCGACGGCCAGGAACGCGATCGCGGAGACCCGGGTGCCGAACTGCACGTGCACGCCGATCATGGCGAGCATCGGGACGACCGCCAGCGCGGTGCCGACGACCTGCACCCCGGGCTCGGACAGCCCGTAGAGCACGAGGGTGATGGCCGCGGCCAACAGGGACCCGATGGCGCCGGCGTGGAATGCGCGCACGGTCGACCACGCGTTCACTCGCGGTGCGAGGTGCGTGGGGATGCCGAGCACGAGGTGGATCCTTCCGGGTGGCGAGGGCGCCGTCCACGATCCAACCACCGGAGCAGCGGCCGTGTACCCCGAATCCGGGGCCGTGCGGCGACCCGCACGATGATAGCGGCCCGGACCGGGGTCTTGCTGTCCCCCGAACGTGGACCGGACACGACCCGGACGGACGCCCCTCAGAACAGCGTCTGTGCGGCCGTCGGCCGGAGCAGCCGCTGGTCGAACCCGGGGTCCGCGCGCTTCAGCGGTGACACCGTCGGCACCGACTGCTCCTGCGGCAGCGCCTGTGGCCCGCCCGGGCCCAGCCCCTGCGGCACGCCCGGCCGCAGCGTCCGCGGTTCGGAGAAGCCCATCGACCCCGTCGCCGGGTCCACGCGCCCCAGTCCGACCCCGTGCGCCGCCAGGATCGGGCGGATGCGTTCCGACAGCCACCGTCGGTAGTCCTTCGGCGCGTAGGTGTTGTCGAGGTACATCGCGCGGTACCGCTGCACCAGGTCGGGTCGCTCGCGGCCGAGCCACTCGAACCACCACGGCTTGACGCCCGGCCGCAGGTGCAGCGCCGAGTACATGATGCTCGTCGCGCCGGCCGCGGTCGCCCGACCGACGGCGTCGTCGAGGTGCGCTCGGGTGTCGGTGATGTACGGCAGCACGGGCATCAGGAACACCGCGCAGTCGAGCCCCGCGTCGCGGATGGCCCGCACGGTCGCCAGCCGTGCCGACGTCGTCGGGGTGCCGGACTCGACGGACTGCTGCAGCGAGTCGTCGTACACGGCGATCGACATCGCGAGGTCGACCGGCACCACCT
This sequence comes from Curtobacterium sp. ME-Dv--P-122a, assembly GCF_030209645.1. Lineage (NCBI taxonomy): Bacteria > Bacillati > Actinomycetota > Actinomycetes > Micrococcales > Microbacteriaceae > Curtobacterium > Curtobacterium sp. ME-Dv--P-122a. The sequence goes on along the minus strand of NZ_JARVRO010000007.1, from coordinate 114,384 downwards.
TCGCCGCCTCGGCCAGCAGCGGCAGGTCGCGGCGCAGCAGCGTGCCCTTGGTCAGGATGCTGAACGGGGTGCGCGACTCCGCCAGCGCCTCGATCACCCCGGGCATCAGCCGGTACCGCCCCTCGGCCCGCTGGTACGGGTCGGTGTTCGTGCCGAGCGCCACCGGGTGGCGGTCCCACGAGGGCTTGCCGAGCTCACGACGCAGCACGTCGGCGACGTTCGTCTTCACCACGATCTGTTGGTCGAAGTCGGCGCCGCCGTCGAACTCCAGGTACGTGTGGGTCGGGCGGGCGAAGCAGTACACGCAGGCGTGGCTGCACCCGCGGTAGGGGTTGATCGTCCAGCCGTACGTGCCCGACCCGTCCGCGCTCGGCACCCGGTTCAGGGCGCTCTTCGCCAGGACCTCGTGGAAGGTCACCCCGGCGAACTCGGGCGTCGTCACGCTCCGGACGAACCCGCTGTTCGATTCCATCCCGGGCAGCGCGTCGCTCTGCTCGGCGTCGATCGCCTGTCCACTCCACCGCATGCCGTCATTCGAACACACGTTCGAACAGACCGCAAGCCGGAGCGGACCACGACCGGCCTCAGTGGTGCAGGCCGAGCACCTTCGCGGTGCGCTCGAGCGTGGCGTCGGCCAGGGCCGGGTCGTCCCCGAGGTCCTGCCCGTAGGTCGGCACCATCGCTCGGACGTCGTCCTGCCAGCCGTCCCACCGGTCCGGGAAGCACCGGCGCAGCATCGCGAGCATGATCGGCACGGCGGTCGAGGCGCCCGGCGATGCGCCGAGCAGCCCCGCGATCGAGCCGTCGGCAGCGGTGATGACCTCGGTGCCGAACTGCAGCACACCACCCTTGTCCTTGTCGGGCTTGATCACCTGGACGCGCTGCCCCGCGGTGATGCGGTGCCAGTTCTCGGGCTCGGCGCTCGGCATGAAGTCGCGGAGCGCCTCGAACTTGGTGTGCTTCGAGGCCAGGAGCTGGCCGACCAGGTAGCGGACCAGGTCGAAGTTCGAGAACGCGACGCTCAGCATCGGGCGGAGGTTGTGCGGTCGGATTGAGCGGAACAGGTCGAGGACCGAGCCCTGCTTCAGGAACTTCGGGCTGAACCCCGCGTACGGCCCGAACATCAGCGACGACCCACCGTCGACGATGCGGGTGTCGAGGTGCGGCACCGACATCGGCGGGGCACCGACGCTGGCCTTGCCGTAGACCTTGGCGGAGTGCTTCTGCACCACCTCGGGGTCGTCGGTGCGCAGGAACTCGCCCGACACCGGGAAGCCGCCGTACCCGCGGATCTCCGGGATGCCGGACTTCTGCAGCAGGTGCAGGGCTCCGCCGCCGGCGCCGACGAACACGAACTTCGCGGCGATGCGCTGCGTCGACCGGCCGATCTCGTTGCGGACGTTGAGCACCCAGCCCTCGGACACCTTCGAGCGGGTCAGGTTGGTGACCTGGTGCGAGGGTTCGAACTCGACACCGTCGATCTCGAGCTGGTCGAAGAGCTGGCGGGTGAGCGACCCGAAGTCGACGTCCGAACCGGCCGCCGAGTACGTCGCCGCGATCGGCTGGTCCTTCTTGCGGCCGGGGATGAGCGCCGGCGCCCACTTCCGGATCTGCGCCGGGTCGTCCGAGAACTCGATGCCCGCGAAGAGCGGGTGGCCGCGCATGGCCTCGTACCGGGCGCGCATGTACTCGACGTTGGCCTCGCCCCACACGAAGGAGATGTGCGGCGTGGGGTTGATGAAGTTCGTGGGTTCGGGCAGCACGCCCGTCTCGACCAGGTGCGCCCAGAACTGCCGCGAGACCTGGAACTGCTCGTTGACCGTGACGGCCTTCGCGATGTCGACGCGGCCGTCCGGCAGTTCCGGCGTGTAGTTCAGCTCGCACAGTGCCGAGTGCCCGGTGCCCGCGTTGTTCCACGGGTTCGAGGACTCCTGCGCCACCGTGCCGAGCCGCTCGTACACGCGGATCTTCCAGCTCGGCTCGAGTTTGTGGATGATGGCCCCGAGCGTGGCACTCATGATGCCTCCGCCGATCAGGACGACGTCGATGGGGTCCACCTGCTGCTCTGCCACCCGTCGATCCTACCGGCGGCACCCGACAGACGGACAGGAGGCCCGTGGCGGTGTCGCCACGGGCCTCCTGTCCGTCTGTTGGTCGCGCCCGGGGCGCGCTACGCGTCGACGGAGCGGCGCGCGACGATCGTCTCGGCGATCTGCACCGCGTTGAGCGCGGCACCCTTCCGCAGGTTGTCGTTGCTGACGAACAGGACGAGGCCGCGGCCCTCGGGCGCGGACTGGTCGGCGCGGATGCGGCCGACGAACGCCGGGTCCTGGCCGGCGGCCTGCAGCGGGGTCGGGACGTCGGAGAGCTCGACTCCGGGTGCGCTCGACAGGATCTCGGTCGCACGCTCGGGCGACAGCGGACGCTCGAACTCGGCGTGCACCGAGATGGAGTGCCCGGTGAACACGGGGACGCGCACGCAGGTGCCGGCGACGAGCAGGTCGGGCAGCTCGAGGATCTTCCGGCTCTCGTTCCGGAGCTTCTTCTCCTCGTCGGTCTCGCCCAGGCCGTCCTCGACGATGCTGCCGGCGAGCGGCACGACGTCGAAGGCGATCGGACGGACGTACTTGACGGGCTCGGGGAACGTCACGGCGGATCCGTCGTGCGTCAGCGCAGCGGTGTCCTGCTCGAGCGCGGCCTTCGCCTGACCCAGGAGTTCCTCGACCCCGGCGAGCCCGGAACCCGAGACCGCCTGGTAGGTCGTGGCGACGAGTCGGCGGAGCCCGGACTCCGTGTCGAGCACCTTGAGCACCGGCATGATCGCCATGGTCGTGCAGTTCGGGTTCGCGATGATCCCCTTCGGCGCCTGGTCGATGGCGTGCGGGTTCACCTCGCTCACCACGAGCGGGACGTCGGGGTCCATGCGCCAGGCGCTGGAGTTGTCGACGACGAGTGCCCCGGCGGCGGCGAACTTCGGCGCGAGGGACCGCGAGGCAGTGGCCCCGGCGGAGAACAGCGCGATGTCGATGCCGGACGGGTCGGCGAGCTCGGAGTCCTCGACCACGATCTGCTCGCCCCGGAACGGCAGCGTCGTGCCGGCGGAACGGGCGCTCGCGAAGAAGCGGACCCGGTCGGCCGGGAACGCGCGCTCTTCGAGCAGACGACGCATCACGGCTCCGACCTGGCCGGTGGCGCCGACGACGGCGACGGTGAGGGTGCTCATGCGGTGCTCCTGGTGGTTCAGCGGATCGACGGGTCGACGGGCGTCAGCGGCCGGTGCCGGCGTAGACGACGGCCTCGGCGTCGGCGTCGAGGCCGAACGCGCTGTGCACGACGCGCATCGCCTCGTTCAGGGTGTCGGCACGGGTCACGACCGAGATGCGGATCTCGGACGTGGAGATCATCTCGATGTTGATCGACGCGTCGTGCAGGGCGCGGAACAGCTGCGCCGAGACGCCGGCGTTCGTGCGCATGCCGGCGCCGACCAGGGCGAGCTTGCCGATCTGGTCGTCGTACTGGATGCTCTCGTAGCCGATGTCGGCCTTCGCGACCTCGAGCGCCGTCAGCACGGTCTGGCCCTGGTCCTTCGGCAGGGTGAACGAGATGTCCGTCCGCCCGGTCGACGCTGCCGACACGTTCTGGACGATCATGTCGATGTTCGCCCCGGCGCGTGCCACGTTGGTGAAGATCTCGGCGGCCTTGCCCGGCTGGTCCGGGACCCCCACGACGGTGATCTTGCCCTCGGAGAGGTCTCCGGCGATCCCGGTGATGATCGGTTCTTCCACGGTTTCCCCCTCGGCAGGGTTGTAGACGATGGTGCCCTCGTTGTTGTTGAACGAGGACCGGACGTGCAGGGTGACGCCGTGCCGCCGGGCGTACTCGACGGCGCGGATGTACAGGACCTTGGCACCCGAGGCTGCGAGCTCGAGCATCTCCTCGCTGGTGACGCGGTCGACCTTGCGGGCCTTCGGCACGACGCGGGGGTCGGCGGTGAAGATGCCGTCGACGTCGGTGTAGATCTCGCAGACGTCGGCGTCGAGTGCTGCGGCGAGGGCGACGGCGGTGGTGTCCGAGCCGCCGCGGCCGAGCGTGGTGATCTCGCCCGTGGTGCGGTTGAAGCCCTGGAACCCGGCGACGATCGCGACGTGGCCGGAGTCGAGCGCCTCGCGCACGCGCTTCGGGGTGACGTCGACGATGCGGGCCTTGCCGTGCTGGGCGTCGGTGAGCATGCCGGCCTGGCTGCCGGTGTAGGAGGACGCTTCGACCCCGAGGCTCTTGATCGCCATCGCGAGCAGCGCCATCGAGATGCGCTCCCCCGCGGTCAGGAGCATGTCGAGCTCACGGCCGGCGGGGATCGGCGTGACGGAGTGCGCCAGGTCGACGAGTTCGTCGGTGGTGTCGCCCATCGCCGACACTGCCACGACCACGTCGTTGCCGGCCTTCTTCGTCTCGACGATCCGCTTCGCCACGCGCTTGATGCTCTCGGCGTCCGCGACGGATGAACCACCGAACTTCTGCACGATCAAGGCCACTGGCTGGTACTCCCGGAGACGGCGACACCGCGAGGTCACGCGGTCTCACAATGGTAGTCGGTGTTTCGGGGATGTTGCGTGCGAGCGGGCCCCGACGCAAGGATCCTGCGTGGCGGTCAGCCGCCGACGACGCGGCGACCTTCGAAGGCACGACCGAGCGTGACCTCGTCGGCGTACTCCAGGTCGCCGCCGACCGGCAGCCCCGACGCCAGCCGCGTGGTGCGGATGCCCATCGGGACGAGCAGCCGGCTGAGGTAGGTAGCCGTCGCCTCGCCCTCGAGGTTGGGGTCGGTCGCGATGATGACCTCGGCCACGGTGCCGTCGGCCAGACGCGTCATGAGCTGCTGGATGCGCAGGTCGTCCGGTCCGATGCCGTCGATCGGGCTGATCGCCCCGCCGAGCACGTGGTACAGCCCGCGGAACTCGCGGGTGCGCTCGATCGCCGCGACGTCCTTCGCCTCTTCCACCACGCAGATCGTCGCCGGCGAGCGGCGCGGGTCGCGGCAGATGCTGCACTGGACGTTCTCGGTGACGTTGCCGCAGATCTCGCAGAAGCGGACCCGCTCCTTGACGTCGGCGAGCAGCTCGGACAGCCGGCTCGGGTCGAACGACTCGGTCTGCAGGATGTGGAAGGCGATGCGCTGCGCCGACTTCGGGCCGATGCCGGGCAGGCGACCGAACTCGTCGATGAGGTCCTGGACGATCCCGTCGTACATCAGGCACCGTCCTGGTGGAGAGCGGTCTCCTCGATGAACTGGGCGTTGAGGATCTCACGCACGACGGCCTCGCCGTACCGGCCGGCGACCGGGGCGCGGCGTGCGGGCGGTGCGGTGCGCGCGGGAGCGGCGGCGGGCTGGGCCGCGCGCTGCGGTGCGGCCTGCTGCACCGGGGCTGCCTGCGCCGCGGCTGCCGGCGCGGCGGCTGCGGGCGCTGCGCCGCGTCCGATCCCCGGGTCGGGGAACGGGGTACCGTCGTCGTACGGTTCGTCGTCGAGTGGGTAGTCATCGACCGGGACGCCCGGCACGACGGGACCGCCGGGAGGCACGGCTCCCGCTCCGGACGCCGCCTGCGGCCCCGGGGTGGTCGGGCCGTCGGGCTGCCCCGCAGTGGCAGCGCCCGGTCGCGCGGGTGCGGCCGACGGTGCCGACTCGGCCGGCTGGGGCGTGCTCGTCTCGGCGGGGGCGACCGGCGCGGACGCCGGCACGGTGCCGAAGGGCGCTGCCCAGCTGGGCTCGACGGACTCCGGGACGGCCTCGGCGGTGGGGTCGCTGGCGGGGATCGTCGCGACCGCCCAGTCCGTCACCGGCGCTCCCGAGGGAGCAGGGGACGGCTCGGCCGGTGCCTGGTCGTGCTGCGGGGCGGACGCGGTCGGCGCTGCCTTCGGCTCCGGTGCGGACTTCGTCGCCGGCACGGACTTCGGCGCGGGCGCTGCCGTCGGCGCAGGGGCTGCCGTCGACCCGGGTGCTGCCGACGCGGCCTTCGGCTCAGCGGCAGGGGCAGCCGTCGGCGTGGGCTCACCAGCGGACGCCGGTGCCGGGGACTCCGGTGCTGCGGGCGCCGGCGCCGGGGCCGGGGTCGCGGCGGCGGCGGGCGCCTGGGCAGCGGGCGCCGGACGTTGGGCCGGTGCGGCCTGCTGTGCCGGAGCCGACTGCTGCTGCTGCTGCTGCTGCTGCTGGGGACGCTGCTGCTGTCCGGGCCCGCGGGCGACGAACTTCACCCGGAGCCCGAGGACGTCCACGATGGCGGCGCGGAGCAGTTCGCTGACGCTCGCCGAGGGGTCGGACATCTCCTTGAACGAGGCGACGTCCTGCTGGCTCGGGAACGTCAGCGTCAGCACGTCGTCGCGGAGCGCGGTGACCTGCGCCGTGACGACCACCGACCACGCCGAACGCTTGGCGTGCTGCACGTGCTCGACGATCTGCGGCCAGGAGTCGCGCATCTGCTGGAAGCCGACGGCACCGACGGTCCGGACGGCGGGCTCGTCACCGATCGTCGTGCCCTGACCGGTGGACGACGGGCTGACCGGCTCGGCCGCGGGCTTCGAGGGCTCGGACTTCGAGGGCTCCGGCTTCGAGGGCTCCGACTTCGCGGGCTCGGTCGAGGTCTGTCCGGGCGCTCCAGGAGTGCTCGGAGCGACCGCTGCCCACGACGCTGCGGCGTCACGGGCCACGGCTCCGGAGTCGGCCTGCGGCGCGGCGGGCTGCTCGACGGGACGCTCGGGCGTCGCACGAGCCGCTGCCGGAGCGGGCGTCGGGGCGAGGGAGGGAGCAGGCGCTGCGGGAGCCGCGGCTGCCGGCTGCTCACGACGCGGTGCAGCGGCGACGGCGGGAGCGGACTGCTCGCCGGTGCCGGCCTGGTGTCCACCGGCGTCGCCCACCCCAACACGACGTTCCAGTCGCTCCACCCGGGCGAGGGCTCCGCGCTGGGTGTCGTCGGCCTCGGGCACGAGCATCCGGGCCGTCATGAGTTCGAGGTGCAACCGGGGCGAGGTCGCGCCGGTCATCTCGGTGAGGGCCCGGTTCGCGATGTCGGCGGAGCGGGAGAGCCCCGTCGCGCCGAAGACCCCGGCCTGGCGGCTCATGGTGTCGAGCTCTTCCGGTGAGACCCCGCGCAGGACGGCGGCGGCGCTCTCGTTCGTCGCCGCGACGACGATCAGGTCGCGCAGGCGCTCGAGCAGGTCCTCGACGAAACGGCGGGGGTCCTGTCCGGTCTGCACGACGCGGTCGATCGCGGCGAACGCGGACGCCGGGTCGGCGACGGCCAGGGCGTCGACGACGTCGTCGAGCAGGGCGGCGTCGGTGTAGCCGAGCAGGGCCACGGCACGCTCGTAGGCGATCGCACCGTCTTCGCTGCCGGCCATCAGCTGGTCGAGCAGCGACAGGGTGTCACGGACGGATCCACCGCCGGCACGCACCACCAGGGGCAGGACGCCGGGGGCCACCGACACGGACTCCTGCGTGCAGAGCTGCTCGATGTACTCGAGCATCACCGCGGGCGGGACGAGCCGGAACGGGTAGTGGTGGGTGCGCGACCGGATGGTGCCGATGACCTTCTCGGGCTCGGTCGTCGCGAAGATGAACTTGACGTGCTCCGGCGGTTCCTCGACCAGCTTGAGCAGCGCGTTGAAGCCCTGCGGCGTCACCATGTGCGCTTCGTCGAGGATGAAGATCTTGTAGCGGTCGCGAGCCGGGGCGAACACGGCACGGTCGCGCAGGTCACGCGCGTCGTCGACACCGTTGTGGCTCGCGGCGTCGATCTCGATGACGTCGAGCGAACCGCTGCCGTCGCGGGCGAGTTCCACGCAGCTCGGGCAGACGCCGCACGGGGTGTCGGTCGGGCCCTCGGCGCAGTTCAGGCAGCGCGCCAGGATGCGGGCCGACGTCGTCTTGCCGCAGCCACGGGGCCCGCTGAACAGGTAGGCGTGGTTGACGCGGTTCGTGCGGAGCGCCGTGCGGAGCGGGTCGGTGACCTGCGACTGCCCGATCAGCTCGGCGAAGTTCTCGGGCCGGTAACGGCGATACAGGGCGGTGACCACGCGACAAGGGTAGCCGTCACGACCGACAACCCGCGTGCCCGTCCACAGGTCGTCCCGCCGGGCCGGACCACCCGTCGGCGGTGGGCCGAGCGCCCGGACGGCACCGCGCCTCCCGTCCGTCTGGTCGACGGGCGGGAGGCGCGGTGTGTGACGCTGGTGCGGACTCAGCCGCGGGTGCGGCGACGGAGCCTGCCGGCGAGGCGGGAGAGCCCCAGCAGCAGGAACCCGAGGGCCACCAGGCCCGCCGCGGTGCCGGCGATCGGGACGACGTCCGCGCCGGTCCAGGCGAGGGCACCGGTGCCGTTGCCGGAGCCACCGATCCCGGTGCCGGAGCCGTTCCCGGAGCCACCGCCGGTGCCGGTGCCGGTCCCGGTGCCGGAGCCGCTGCCGGTCCCCGGAGTCCCGGGCAGACCGGGTGCACCCGGCGTTCCGGGCGTTCCGGGCGTTCCGGGCGTCCCGGGGGTGCCGGGCGTCCCCGGGGTCCCGGGCGTTCCGGGCTCCTCCGGGTCGACGGCATCGTCCATCACCATGACGCGGAGCATCTGCGCCTGCGAGGTGAACCCGCCGACCGACTGGGTGACCCGCAGCATGTGCCCACCGACCGGCAGCGCCACCATGACCCACCACTCGCCGTCCTCGTCAGCCGTCGTGGCGACCGCATCACGGCCCATCGGCTGCACGGTGACGGTCGCGCCGGGCTCGGCGGTGCCCGTGACCATCAGGTCGTGGTCACCGTCCTCGTCCGCCGTGTACTGCGAACCCGGTGTCGGCGAAGTGATCGCGAGCGGCTCCAGGGTGTCGACCACGATCGGCACCTGCGGCGCCGCCGAGGTCGTGCCGTTCACCGACTGCGTGGCGCCGATCGTCCACTCCCCCTCGGGGACGCGCTCGAACACGACGCTCCACGCACCCTCGTCGTCGGCGGTGGTGGTGCGGACCTGCCCGGTGGACAGGGTCACCGTCACCGCGGCGCCGGGGGTGGCCTGACCGGTCACCGTGAACGAGCCGGTGTCACTGAAGCCGTCCGCCTGGATCAGCTGCCCGGGGTCGGGGCTCGTGATGACGATGCCCGTCTCCTGCGCGGCCACGACCGTGACGTCGGCGGTCACCGGGTCGGAGGTCCGACCGCCGACCGTCTGCGTCACCGACACCGTGTGGTCCCCGAGGGGCACGCCACCGATCGTGACCGTCCACGAACCGTCGTCGCCGGCGGTCGTCGTGGCGGTCCGCCCGTCGACGTCGACCGTGACGGTCGCACCGGGCTCGGCGGTGCCGCTCACCGGGACCGACGTCGTCGACCCCGTGGTCGGGAACTCCTGGCCGTCGGTCGGGCTCGAGATGACGACCGGCGTCGCGGCCGTCACGGTGAAGCCGACCTGCGGAGCGTCGGTGGTGGCACCGTCGACCGTCTGGCTGGCGGCGACCGTGTGGGATCCCTCGGTGACGTCCCGCACCGTCACGGACCACGTACCGTCGTCGTCCGCGGTCGTGGTGACCGCGGTGCCGTCGTCGATGCGGACCGAGACGGCGGCGTTCGGTGCGGAGGTACCGGACACGCGGACGTCGGTCGAGCCGCCGAGCACCCGGTGGTCGGTGCCGTCGGCCGGGCTGGTCACGACGATCGCGTCCGCGGCGGCGACCACGACGGTCACGTCGCGCTCGATCGGGTCGGACGTCGTGCCGTTCACGACCTGGGTGACGACGAGCGTGTGCTCGCCCGCCGGCACGTCGGTCAGCGTGGTCTCCCACCGCCCGTCGGTGCCGACACGAACCACGACCGGGTCGGCGTCGTCGAGGACGACACGGACCGTCGCGCCGGGCTGGCCCTCGCCGCCGACCGGGACGGTCGCGGTGGGGTCGGTGCTCGGCACGGTGAACGTGGTGTCGTCGGCCGGGGCGGTGACCGTCAGCGCGGCACCGGGTGCCACGGTGAAGGTGCTGCGCACCGCTGCGGACGTCGACCCGTCGACCGTCTGGGTCGCACGGATCGTGTGCTCGCCGACGGTGGTGTCCGGCAGGTCGACGCTCCAGGTGCCGGCGTCGGTCGCGGTCACGGTCCGGGCGTCGCCGCCGTCGATCGTGACACGGACCTCGGCACCGGGCTCGGCGGCCCCCGCGGCGGTGAGGGTCGCGACCGAGTCGCGCTGGGCGACCCGGATCGTGGTGCCGTCCGCCGGGGTGGCGATCGTGATCGGGTCGGCGACGAGGACGCGGACGTCCACCGTCACCGGCTCGGACTCGGTGTCGTCGATGCGCTGCGTGACGCTCACGGTCGTGGTGCCGGCCGGCACACCGGGGACCGAGACGCTCCACGCGCCGTCGTCGTCCGCGGTGGTCGACTCGGTGCGACCGTCGCCCAGGTCGACCACGATGGTCGCGCCCGGCTCGGCGGTGCCGGCGACGTCGACCGTCGTCGTGCCGTCCGCGTCGGCGACCGTGTACTCCTGGTCGGCCGTCGGCTCGGTGATGACGACGCGCGCGCCCGCCTCGATCTCGAACGTCGTCTCGACCGGGGTGGTCGAGGTCGAGCCGTCCACGGTCTGCGTCACCTCGACGGTGTGGTCGCCGACACCGAGGTCCGGCACGTCGACGCTCCACGAGCCGTCGTCACCGGCGGTGACCTCGACGGGGTCGCGGTCGTCGACGGTGACCGTCACCGTGGCGCCGGGCTGGGCGTCACCGGCGACCGTCACGGTCGTCGTCGCGTCACCGTCGGCCACCGTGATGGGGTCGCCGCCGGGCTCACGGATGGTGAGGTCCGCGGCGGCGACCACGGACACCGGTCGTTCGACCGCGGCACTCGTGGTGCCGTTCAGGGCCTGCGTGACCGAGGCCGTGAACGAACCGGTCGGGACGTCCTCGACCGTGGTCGCCCAGCGGCCGTCCTCGTCCACGGTCGCCGTGGCGGTCCCGCCGTCGCCGAGGTCGACCGTGACGGTCGCGCCCGGCTCACCGGTGCCCGCGAAGTCGACCCCGGTGGTGGCGTCGTCGTCCGCCACCGTGACGGTGGTGGCACCCCGCGGCGTGGACACCACGAGCGGGGCTCCGGCACGGACCGACACCGCCGCCGTCACCGGCGTCGAGGTCTGTCCGCCGACGACCTGCGTCGCGGTGACGCGGTGGTCACCGACCGGGACGTCCTGGAAGGTGGTCTCCCACCGGCCGTCCTCATCCGCGGTCACCGTCTCGGTCTCGCCGGTCGAGATCCGGACCGTCACCTCGGCGTCGGGCCGCGCCCGACCGGTCACCTCGACGTCGGCGGTACCGGACGTGTCGGCGACCGTCAGGACGTCGCCGTCCTCCGGGGTCACGATGGCGAGCGCGGTCCCGGCCCGCACCGTGACGGTCTGGTCCGGACTGGAGGCGGTGGTCCCGCCGACCGTCTGGCTGGCGGTGAGCGCCGGGGTGCCGACACCGACCCCACCGAACGTGACCGTCCAGTCGCCGTCGGCGTCCGCGGTGGTGGTCGCCTCGTCGTCGCCGAGTCGCACCGTCACCGGCGCGCCCGGCTCGGCCGAACCCGTGACCACGACGTCGCGCGTCGCGTCCGCGTCCGGCACGAGGAGGACCGCGTCGGTCCCCGGTGCGGTGATCGTGACGGCCTCGGCGGCCTCGATCGTGACCGTGCGCTCGACCGGGTCGGAGGTGCGCGGGTCGGAGACGGTGCCGGGCAGGGTCTGGGTGACCGCGACCTGGTGCTCGTCGACGCCGAGGTCGGGGAACGTGACCGACCACGTGCCGTCGGCACCGACCGTCGTCTCCTGGTCCTCGGAGCCGGCGAGGGTCGCCGTGACCGCGGCGCCGGGCTGGCCGGTGCCGGTGACCGTGACGTCGCGCTCGACGTCCGGTCCGGCGACCGTGATCGGGTCCGTGGCCGGACCGGTGATCGTCAGCGCGTTGGCCGTGACGACCTCGAAGGTGATCGGGACGGCGCTCGTCACGACGTCCTCGACCTCCTGGCTCGCCGACGCCGTGTACACGCCGGTCGGTGCGAGACCCGTGGCGTCGACCGCCCAGCGTCCGTCGTCGTCAGCCGTGGTGGTGAACCGGGTGCCGGGGCCGACCGAGACGGTCACCGCGGCGCCGGGCTCGGCCGTGCCGGTGACCCGGACGGTCGCGGTGGCGTCGGCATCGACCACGACGAAGCGTGCGCCGCTCGCCGGGGTGTCGATGACGATGGCATTGCCGGGGACGACGGTGAAGTCACGCGTGACCACCGGGCCCTCGGTGCCGTTCACGGTCTGCACGGCCTCGACGGTGTGCTCGCCGATGCCGAGCTGCGTGGTCGGGAGCTCCCAGTTGCCGGCCGTGTCCGTGACGACCTCGACGGGGTCGCCCTCGTCGATCGTGACGGCGACGGTCGCGCCGGGCTCCGCGGTGCCGCGGACGACCACGTTGGCCTGCCCGCCGGTGCCGGCGGGGACCTGCTGGGCGTCACCCGGTGCCACGATGACGAGCTCGTCGCCGGCCTCGACCGCGAAGTCACGGTCGACCGGTGCCGAGGTCGCACCGTCGACGGTCTGGGTGACCGTCGCGGTGTGGTCGCCGGTGCCGACGTCGGCGAGGACCACCGACCAGGCACCCTGCGGGTTCGCGGTGGTGGACACCGCGTCGCCGTCGTCCAGGACGACCTCGATGCGGGCGCCGGGCTGCGCGGTGCCCCGCACGGCGACGTCGACGACGGAGTCGTCGGTGGCGACCGTGACGGTGGCGTCCTGCGCCGGAGCGGTGACGGCGAGCGGGGCGCCCGCCTGCACCGTGACGACCTGGCGGACGGCCGACGAGGTGGTCCCGCCGACGGTCTGCGTCGCCGAGATCGTGTACCGACCGACCGGGACGTCGGTGACGGTCAGCGTCCAGGTGCCGTCGTCGTCGGCCGTCGTGGTGGCGGTCAGCCCGTCGCCGAGCGAGACCCGCACCTCGGCGCCGGCCTCGGCCGTGCCGGCCAGGTCGAGGTCGGTGGTGGTGTCGGCGTCGAGGACGGTGATGACGTCGCCGTCCTCGGGCGCGGTGATCGCGAGCGGGTCGCCCGCCTCGACGGTGAAGGTGGTCTCCACCGGGCCGGACGTGGTGCCGTCGACGCTCTGACGCGCCGTGACGGTGCGCTCCCCGACCGGGACGTCGGCGAAGGTCGTCGTCCAGGCGCCGTCCTCGTCCGCCGTGACCGCGGCGGTGAACGAACCACCGATGCCGACGGTGACCCGGGCGTTCGGGGCGGCCGAGCCGGACACCGTCACCGGGGTGGTCGAGCGCTCGTCGGCGACGGTGATGGTGCTGCCGTCGGCCGGCTCGTCGATGGTGAGCGCGGGGGCCGCCGTCACGGTGAAGTCCCGGGTGACCGCGGCGCTCGTGGTGCCGCCGACGGTCTGGGTGACCTCGGCCGAGTACTCCCCGGCCGGGACGTCCGTGACGCTCGTCGACCAGGTGCCGTCGGCGTTCGCGCGGGTGGTGGCGGTCAGGCCGTCACCGAGGTCGACGTCCACGCGGGCACCGGCCTGCGCGCTGCCGGAGAACGGGACGGACCGGGTGTCGCCGGCGAGCGGGAAGTCCTGGTCCGCCGTGGGGGTGTCGACGGTCAGGCCGGCTGCGGCCACGACCCGGAAGGACCGGGTCACGGGTGCCGAGGTCGTGTCGCCGACGGTCTGCGTGACGCTCGCCGTCTGCTCGCCGACCGGGACCTCGGGGACGGTGACGCTCCAGGCGCCGGCGTCGTCCGCCGTGCCCGTCGCGGTCACGCCGCCGCCGAGGTCGACGTCGATGCGCGCGTTCGCCGTCGCGGTGCCCGTCAGGGTGACCGGGGCGGTCTCCCCCGTGGTGGTGAAGGTCTGACCGGCCGTCGGGGTGGTGATCGTCAGTGCGCGCTGGGCGACGACGGAGAACTCCTGCGTCGCGGTGCCGGCCGCGGTGCCGCCGACCGTCTGGGTCGCGGTCGCGGTGTACGCACCGGTGGGGACGTCGGCGATGGTCGTCGTCCAGGTCCCGTCGACAGCGACGGTCGCGGTGCCGGTCAGGCCTCCGCCGAGGCTGACGGCCACGGCGGCACCGGGCTCGCCGGCTCCGCTCACGACGACGCTGCGGGTCGAGGTCGCCGACGGCACGGTGAACTGCTGTCCGGCCGTGGGCGCCGTGATGGTCGGACCCGCGAACGCCGTGGCGCGCACGGTCGAGGTGGCGAGGTCCACGGTGGCGACGTTCGCCCCGGGGAGCACGGAGAGCCGCAGGGCGTGCACGCTCCGCGATCCGGTGTCGTACCCGCGGGGGTCGCGGAAGCCGGTGGTGTCCTGCGCGTTCACGGTGAGGTCGACGACCTGACGGAGCAGCAGCACGACGGGGCTCAGCAGGGTGGAGACGGCCGAGGTCGTCGCCGTGAGCGTCGTGCCGAGGTTCGTCAGGGCCGTGCCCGTCACCAGGGGACGCACGATGGTCTGCAGTGCCGGGATGACGACGGTGTTGACCGCCGGGGCGAGCAGGGTGCCGAGCGCGTTCAGACCGAGGGGGCCACCGGTCGCGGTCACCGTCGCAGTGGCAGGGGACGTGCCGGCGAGGGCGCCGAGCGTGGTGTCCGCGCGCAGCGCGAGTCCGGCGAGCGGGAGGCCGGCCGCGTTGACGTTCGCGGTGACGTTCACCCGCACGGCGGTCGAGTTGATCGTGTTGACGACCGCCGTCTGCAGTGCGGTCGGCAGCTGGGTGCCGAGGATCGTCGTGATGCTCCGGTTGATCGAGCTCACCGCCGCCTCGGTCAGCACCGACGTGTTCGCCGGCTGGCCGTTCAGCGTGGTCAGCTGGTCGAGGTCGACCGTGATCGCGCCCGTCGCCGGTGTGATCGTCACGGCGCCGTCGGTCAGGGGTTCCTGCAGGACCCGGGTCAGGGTGTCGTCGAGGTTCAGGTCCACCGTCGCGGTGACGTTCGTGCCGTTGACGTTCACCAGGCCGAGGGTCGTGCCACGGAGCAGCCGCTGGATGTCGGCGGTCAGGGCGGTCGTGGTGCCGGCGAGGGCGCCGTTCGCGCCGACTGCGGAGTTCACCGTGCCCGAGAAGGTGCGCAGGTCGTTCCGGAGCGCGGTGCTGAGTCCGGCGACCGCGGGGCTCGTCAGGTCCAGCTCCGCACCGGCGATGCGGTAGTCGGTCGCCGTCTCGACCGCGGTGCCGCGCGTCGCCTGGATCCGGGACGCCAGGGCACCGATCTCCAGCTGCGCGTTCGACAGCACCGTGGTGTCGGCGCCGACGCGCGAGAACAGCGGGTTGAGGTCGAGCGTCGCGGCGCCGGTGCCCGACCCCGTGCCGACCCCGATGCCGCCGTCGTTCGTCAGGAGCCCCGACGACGCGGTCGCGCCCGTGGCCGAGGTCGTGGCGTACTGACCGTCGACGCCGAGGGTCACGATGCCGTTCGGGCCGAGCAGGTCGACGTCGTTGCCGAGGTCCACCCCGACGGCGTTGAGCGCGGTCAGGTTGAGCGGCTGGTTCGTGGTGCCGCCGCCCGAGGTCGCGCCCCGCGTGGAGTACGCGCCGCCGAGCTCGGCGACCGCGTCGGCGTCGACGATGCCGGAGCCACTGAGCAGCAGCCCCTCGGCCTCGGCGACGTCGGTCTGGGCGGCCGCAGCGGGTTGGATCGCCACGGTGGCGGCGATGAGCGCCGTCACCGTGGCGACGACGCCGCCGCGCAGGAGGAACCGCCGACCGTCCGTCGCTCGTCCTCGAGCTCGGCCGTCGGCGCGGGTGATCCGTCGTGTCCGTTCGTCCGCTGCGGAGGGTACGGGGGTACCGGGCAGCGACGCGTGCCTGCGCATGCGTGTCTCTTTTCCTGGCGGGCGCGCCCGCCACCTGATCCTCGGAATCCACCGCTGGTGAGGCGGCGGAGGCTCCTCCGCTGGTGAGGCGGTGGAGGGTCGGAATCCTGGTTGGGGATTCCTGAGGCAGATCTTTACACATGATCAGGAAGCTGTCCGCAAGCATCGACGAAAAAGGACGCGAGACCTCCCGAACGGGGGGCGGACACCGGGGAGCCGACCCGACCCGGAACGAAGAAGACTCCTCACGCACCCGCCAGAGCCTGGTTACCCTTGCTGCGTTTCCGCCCTGGGGGAGTTGGCCTGGATGGCGTCACGTGAGGAGCCGCCGAGAAGTCTACCGGACGCAACGGGCAGACTCGAACACATGAAGATCGCCATCGCCGGAGGACACGGCCAGATCGCCCTGCTCCTCGCCCGCCAGATCACCGACGCCGGCCACGACGCCGTCGCGATCGTCCGCAACCCCGCGCACGTGGCCGACGTCGAGCAACAGGGGGCGCGTGCGATCGTCGCCGACCTGGAGCAGCTCGGCGACGACGACCTCGCGCTCCGCCTGCGCGGTGTCGATGCCGTGGTGTTCGCCGCCGGTGCCGGGCCGAACAGCGGCGCCGAACGGAAGCTCACCGTCGACCGTGACGGTGCGATCCTGCTCGCCGACGCCGCCGAGCGTGCCGGCATCGAGCGCTACGTGATGATCTCCGCGATGGCGGCCGACACCTACGACCCCGAGCTCGCCGTCGTGCCCGCGCAGGACGACGCCGCGGTGTTCCAGGTCTACCTGCGGGCGAAGGCAGAGGCGGACGCGAACCTGCGGGCTCGACGCCTCCGCTGGACGATCGTGCGTCCCGGCGGCCTGCTCGACACGCCGCCGCAGGGCACCGTCGACGTCGGTCGGACGGTGCCGCGCGGCTCGATCCCCCGCGCGGACGTCGCGACCGTCGTCCTGCACGCCCTGCTCGACGACGCCGCGGTCGGCGTGCAGTTCGAGGTCACCAGCGGCGACACCCCGATCCCGGCGGCGCTGAACGCGCTCACCTGACCGGTCCACTCAGCGCGCACCGTGCGTGCTTCGCCACCCCGTGCGAGTTCCTCGCCGAAGGTGCCGGGCCGCGCACCGTGCGCACCTGCTCACCCCGTGCGCACTTCCGCGCCCTGTGCCGCGCTGCAAGCGCGCACCCAACAGGCAGCCCCGCACCATGCACCGGACGCGACCCGCGGACGGACGGGAGGCCCGGAACCAGCCCGCCCCGCGCCTCCCGTCCGCACCGTGCGCACCTACTCAGCCCGTGCGAGCTTCCGCGCCCCGTGCCGCGCTGCAAGCGCGCACCCAGCAGGCAACCCCGCACCAGCCCACGAACGCCGCACCGTGCCGCCGCGGGCGCCGCGACGGCACGCGTCAGAGCGCGACCGCAGCCGACTGCCGGGCGATCTCGAGCTCCTCGTTCGTCGGGATCACGAGCACCGCGACCCGTGACCCGTCGGTGGAGATGCGGCGGGCGTCCCGCGACGCCAGCTCGTTCCGGTCCGGATCGATCTCGATGCCCAGGTGCTCGAGCCCCGCGAGCACGCGCCGCCGCAGCAGCGCGTTGTTCTCGCCGACCCCCGCGGTGAACACGACCGCGTCGAGCCCGCCGAGCTGCGCCGTGTAGGCACCCACGTAGCGACGGATGCGGTGGCGGTACACGGCGAGCGCCGCCTCCGCCTGCTCGTCGCCCTTGGTGGCGGCGTCCTGCACGTCGCGCATGTCGCCGTTGCCGGTCAGACCGAGCAGGCCGGACCGCTTGTTGAGCATGGTGTCGAGCTCGTCGAAGGTCATCCCGGCCTCGCGGTGCAGGTGGATGAGCACCGCGGGGTCGAGGTCTCCGGAGCGGGTGCCCATGACGAGCCCCTCGAGCGGGGTGAGCCCCATCGAGGTCTCGATGGACTTCCCGCCGTCGATGGCCGCGACCGAGGCGCCGTTGCCCAGGTGCAGCACGATCGTCTTGAGCTCGGCGAGCGGCCGGTCGAGGAACTCCGCGGCCTGCTCGGAGACGTACTTGTGGCTGGTGCCGTGCATGCCGTAGCGGCGGATCCCGTACTCGGCGGCCAGGTCGGCGGGGATCGCGTACGTGTACGCGTGCGGCGGCATCGTCTGGTGGAACGCGGTGTCGAACACGGCGACGTGCGGGACGTCCGAGAAGACCTGCTTCGCGGCCCGGATCCCCTCGAGGTTCGCGGGGTTGTGCAGCGGGGCGAGGCTGTTGAGGTCCTCGATCTGCTGCTCGACCTGGTCCGTGACGACCGTTGCACGGTCGAAGGTGGTGCCGCCGTGCACGACGCGGTGGCCGACGACGGCGGGCGGGTGCTCGTCGAACGACGGGCCGACCTTCGCGAACGCGTCGATCATCGCCTGGAACCCGGCCGCGTGGTCGGGCACCGACGCGGCGTCGTTGGACGACGACTCCCCCGTCAGCGCGTTGGTGTGCTTCCAGGCCCCGGCGGACTCGCCGATGCGCTCGACGAGCCCGGAGGCGAGCGTGCGCTCGTCCTCGAGTTCGATGAGCTGGTACTTGAACGAACTCGAGCCGGAGTTGACGACGAGGGCTGCGGTCACGGGGTGGTCACTTTCTGTCGGGCCTGGAGGCGCGGTGCGGGTCGGGCGGTCAGGCCGCGTCGGTTGCGGTGCCGGCCTGGATCGCGGTGATCGCGACGGTGTTCACGATGTCGCCCACCAGGGCGCCCCGCGACAGGTCGTTGATCGGCTTGCGCAGGCCCTGCAGGACCGGGCCGATCGCCACGGCGCCGGCCGAGCGCTGCACGGCCTTGTACGTGTTGTTGCCGGTGTTGAGGTCCGGGAAGATGAACACCGTCGCCCGACCGGCGACCGGGGAGTCCGGCATCTTGGTCGACGCGACCGTGGGGTCGGCCGCGGCGTCGTACTGGATCGGGCCCTCGACGAGCAGGTCGGGTCGGCGTTCCCGCACGAACGCGGTGCCGGCGCGCACCTTGTCGACGTCGGCGCCGGAGCCGCTGTCGCCGGTGGAGTAGCTGAGCATCGCGACGCGGGGGTCGATGCCGAACTGGGTGGCGGTCTCGGCGGACGAGATCGCGATGTCGGCGAGCTGCTCGCTCGTCGGGTCCGGGATCACCGCGCAGTCGCCGTAGACGAGCACGCGGTCGGCGAGCGCCATCAGGAACACGCTCGACACGATCGAGGTGTCCGGACGGGTCTTGATGATCTCGAACGACGGCCGGATGGTGTGCGCCGTGGTGTGCTTCGCGCCGGAGACCATGCCGTCGGCGAGCCCGAGCTGCACCATCATCGTGCCGAAGTACGAGACGTCGGTGACGGTGTCGCGGGCGAGCTCGATCGACATCCCCTTGTGGGCGCGGAGCCGGGTGTACTCCTCGGCGAAGCGCTCACGCAGCTCGGGGTCGAACGGCGAGACGAGCTGCGCGGCCTCGAGGTCGAGGCCGAGCTCGGTCGCCCGCGTCCGGATCGCTGCGGGGTCGCCGAGGATCGTCAGCTCGCAGACCTGGCGCTGCAGCAGGGTGGAGGCGGCACGGAGGATGCGGTCGTCCTCGCCCTCGGGCAGGACGATGCGCTTGCCGTAGCTGCGCGCCCGGTCGAGCAGGCCGTGCTCGAACATGAGCGGGGTGACGACCCCGGACGGAGCGAGCTGCAGGCGGTCGCGCAGGGCCTCGGCGTCGACGTGCTGCTCGAACAGGGCGAGCGCGAGGTCGGCCTTTCGGGGCGAGTCGGCGGCCAGGCGGCCACGGGTCTGGGTGATCCGGAGGGCGGTGTCGTACGTGCCGAGGTCGTTCTGCGCGATCGGCAGCGAGCTCGACAGGCCCTCGAGCAGCCGGGACACCTGCGGGGCGATCTCGAACCCGCCGTTCAGGATGACGCCGGCCAGGCTCGGGAACGTCTCGGACTGGTTGGCGAGCAGCGTGGCGATGAGGACGTCGCTCCGGTCACCCGGGACGACGACGATGCCGCCCTCGATCAGCCGGGGCAGCACGTTCTCCATGCTCATGCCCGCGACGACGGTGCCGAGGGCCTCGCGGTCGAGCAGGGCGTCGTCGCCGCGGACCAGGGTGGCGCCGGTGGCCTGCAGCAGGGCGCGGACGGTCGGGGCGACGAGCACGCGGTCCTCGGGGATCGCCCACACCGGGACGTCCGGGTGGTCGTCGTGCACCGCCTGCTCGACGCTCGTCACGATGGCGGCGAGGGCGTCCGGGTCCGCACGGTTCACTACGACGCCGAACAGCTGCGCGTGTGCCGCCCGCAGCTCGCTGGTCGTGACGTCCGCCACCTGCGCCATGCCCTCGGGAGTACGGGCCGCACGTTCGGCGGCGTCGCGGCCACCCAGCACGAGGAGCACCGGAGCGCCGAGGTTCGCGGCGACCTTCGCGTTGAAGGACAGCTCGGTGGGGCTGCCCACGTCGGTGTAGTCGGACCCGAGCACCACGACGGCGTCGCACTGCCGCTCGACCTGGGCGAACCGGGTGACGATGGTGCCGAGGGCCGCCTCGGGATCGGCGTGCACGTCGTCGTAGGTGACCCCGACCGCGTCGTCGTACGAGATGCCGACGGCCGTGTGCTGCAGCAGCAGCTCGAGCACGTAGTCGGGTTCGACGACCGAGCGGGCGACGGGCCGGAACACGCCGACGCGGCCGACGGACCGGGCGAGGGTCTCGAGGACACCGAGGGCGACGGTGCTCTTGCCCGTGTGCCCTTCTGCTGACGTGATGTAGATGCGGGTCGACACGACGCCCAGGGTAGTCGCCGGACATGTCACGACATCTGGGAGCACCGGCGCCGACGACACGCGGTCGTGAGCACCGCGCAGAACCTGTACCATTGGGTGTCGCCGTCGCGAGACGGTGTCAGGAGAATTCGCCTAGTGGCCTATGGCGCACGCTTGGAAAGCGTGTTGGGTGCAAGCCCTCGGGGGTTCGAATCCCCCATTCTCCGCAGCGAGCAACACAGAACCACCCACGAAGGACCCGCACCGATCGGTGTGGGTCCTTCGTCGTCGTGCTCATGAAGGCGCAGTGGTCCCCCACCCTGCGGACGAGCGCGTGCCCTGTTCCCCCTCGGTTGGCCGGGAAACGCCGACCAGGGGTGGAACGGGCTGTCCCCGGTACCCGCCGGTCGCCTATGCTGGCCGAGCGAACGGCTCCGGGACGAGCCGACCGCGGTGCATCGAGCGGCAGGGGCGTCGCTCGGAGGGCGTGCTGATCAGCGTGCCCGGAACACCCGAGGGGACGAGGAGACGCGCCATGGGGGACACCACCGTGCCCGCAGTGCCCGTGCGGCCCGCCGTCTTCGACACGGTCCTCCGTCCGCGCCGGTCCCTCGTCCGTTCCACCGCGCTGAGCATCGCCTTCTCGGCCGTGCCGCTCGCCGTCGCCCTGGTCTGGGTCTCGTTCCCGTTCCGCACGTGGGCCGTGTTCGCCGGCATCGTCGTCGCGATGGCCGCGGCCGTCGGCATCGTGTTCGTGCGACTGCACACCGCGTTCATCGGGATCGACGACGACGGTCTGACGATCCGCGGGGTCCTCACGGCGCACCGGCGGATCCCCCGCGATCGCGTCCACAGCCTGGTGCTCGCCACGACCTTCGGCTCGTCGGTGGACCGGACCGTCCGGGAACTCGTCGCCTTCGACCGGACCGGCACCCACCTCTTCCGGCTCCGTGCCGACGTGTGGGGCGACGACGGGCTCGACCGGGTCGTCGACGCGCTCGGCGTGCAGGTCGTCGAGGATGCTCGACCGGTCTCCGCCCGCACCTTCGCGAAGCGCTACCCGACGAGCCGCGCCTGGTACGAGCAGCGGTCGGCGTTCCTGCTCGTCGGCGGCCTCGTCGTGCTGGTCGTCGGCGGGCTGCTCGCCGTCGAGTTCGCCGGCCTCGACGCGCGCTGACCCACCGGCTGGCCGGTCAGCGGCCACCGCACGGCACCGGTCAGCGCCGACGCCGCAGCGTCGAGAAGATCCCGCGCACCACTTCCTTCGCGATGGTCCCGCCCAACCCGGAGCCGAGCAGGTCCGACAGCGGGTCCCCCGCGGATCGCCGCGTGCCGGACCGCTGTGTCCCGCCCGACCGACCGGAGCCGCCGGACCGACCGGAGCCGCCGGATCGACCGGAACGCCGCGCCTCCGACGCTCGCTCGGCCCGCTCGAACTCCCGCTGCTGCCGCTCGTACTCCTGCTGGGCGTCCGCCGACGCGTCCGCCGCGGCAGCAGCGGCCTCGTCGGCTGCAGCGGCAGCGTCGGCCGCAGCGGCCGCCGCCTCCATCCGTCGCGCGAGCACCTCGCGGGCCGAGTCTGGATCGACGCGGGTGCCGTAGGTCGCCAGGAGCGGTGAGGCCTGCACCCGCGCGGCCATCTCGTCAGCCGGCATCGGGTCCATCGACCCCTGGGGTGCGCGCAGGCGGGTCCACGCGACGGGGGTCGGCGCGCCCCGCTCGTTCATCACCGTGACGATTGCCTCGCCGGTCGCGAGCGACGTGAGCACCTCGCCCAGGTCGTAGTCGCTCGTCGGGTAGGTCGACACCGTCGCTCGGAGCGCCTTCGCGTCGTCCGGGGTGTGGGCGCGGAGCTGGTGCTGGATGCGCGACCCGAGCTGCGCCAGCACGTCGTTCGGCACGTCCTTCGGGGTCTGCGTCACGAAGAAGACCCCGACGCCCTTCGACCGGATGAGCCGCACGGTCCGCACGATCTGCTCGGTGAAGTCCTTCGACGCCCCGGTGAACAACAGGTGCGCCTCGTCCAGGAAGAACAGGAGCTTCGGCTTCTCCTGGTCGCCGACCTCCGGCAGCTCGTTGAACAGGTCCGCCAGCAACCACATCAGGAACGTCGAGAAGACCTCCGGCCGGTCCTGCACACCGGGCACCTCGAGCAGACTGACGATCCCGCGCCCGTCCGCCGCCGTCCGCAGGAACACCTGCGTGTCGATCTCGGGCTCGCCGAAGAACTGGTCGGCACCCTGGTCGGCGAAGGTGACGAGCTCCCGCAGGATCACCCCGGCGGTCTGCTTCGACAGGCCCCCGAGCTCGGCGAGCTCGCCCTTGCCATGCTCGCTCACCAGGAACGTCAGCACGCTCCGCAGGTCGTCGAGGTCCACCAGCGCGAGACCCTGCTGCGTGGCGTAGTGGAACACCAGACCGAGCGAGGACTCCTGTGTGTCGTTCAGGCCGAGCACCTTCGACAGCAGCAACGGCCCGAACCCGGAGACGGTGGCACGGATCGGCACGCCGGTGCCCTGCCCGCCCAGCGAGAACAGCTCGGCCTGGCTCGCGACACCCTGCCACTGCTGACCGATGCCCGCGGTGCGGTCGAGCAGCTTGTCGTTCGCCTGCCCCGCGACGGCCAGACCCGACAGGTCGCCCTTGATGTCGGCGGCGAACACCGGCACCCCGTTCGCCGCGATCTGCTCGGCGAGCACCTGCAGCGTGCGGGTCTTGCCGGTGCCGGTCGCCCCGGCCACCAGTCCGTGCCGGTTCAGCATCGCGAGCGGGATCCGGACCTGCACGTCGGGCACCGCTGCGCCGTTGACGAGGGCACCGAGTTCGATCGCGCCGCCGTCGACGGCGTAGCCGTCGCGGATCGCCGCGACCGCGTCCGGTCCGAGTGGGCCGGCTTCGGCACGGACGGGAGGCACGGTGCCGGTCGCCGCCGTCGCCCCCGGATCCGGGGCGGTCGCCTCGACCGCCGCGGCAGGGGTGGTGGGAGCCGGTGCGGCTGCAGGGGCGGGCTCCGCGTCGGGCGCGAGTCGCGCCTCCAGGCCGGTGGGTGGCGGGGACCCGACGACCGCGGGTTCCGCGTCCGCGGTGAGGACCGCCTGCTCCTCAGCCGCCAGTGCGGCGGCGAGCTCCTCGGCTCGCCGCGCCGCTTCGTCGGCGAGCCGACGTGCCTCGTCCGCAGCCTGCCTCGCTGCCTCGGCAGCCGCCCGTGCCCGCTCCGTCGCGTCGCTCATGGGCACAGCCTAGGGACCGGAGCCCGCGGCGGCCCGGGTCGTCAGTGCGTCAGCGCGGGGACCGTCCGCGGGCGGACCACGAACCAGAGCATCAGGATCGCGACGGCGGCGGTCGACGCCATCACCATCGCCATCGGGGTGGCCGTCGTGATGCCGAGCCAGCCGACCACCGGCGAGATGAGCCCGGCGACGCCGAAGTTCAGGGCGCCGAGCACCGAGGCGGCGGTCCCGGCCTCTTTCCCGTGGGCGGCGAGACCGATGACCTGCACGAGCGGGAACGAGAACCCGCACGCGGCGATGAAGAACCACAGCGGGACGAGCACGCCGACCAGACCGGCCCCGAGCTGGTCGAGGACGATGATCGCGATCGACGCCAGCAGCAGGGTCGCGGTCGAGCACGCCAGGATCCACTGCGGACCGACCCGCTGGGCGAGCCGCGACGAGATCTGCACGCCGAGGACGACCCCGACGGAGTTGACGGCGAAGAGCAGCCCGTACTGCTGCGCGTCGAGCCCGTAGACCTGCTGGAACAGGAACGGTGACGCGCTGAGGTACGAGAACAGTCCGCTGAACACCATGGCGCCGATGAGTGCGACACCGACGAAGATCCGGTCGGAGAACAGCGCCTTGTAGCGCTGGCCGATGGTGGAGTGCCCGGCCTCGTGCCGGCGGGCCGGGGGCAGGGTCTCGACGATGAGCAGGATCGAGGCGATGACCACCGCCAGGCCGTAGCAGGCGAGGAAGACGAAGATGCCGCGCCAGCTGGTGAACTGCAGCATCTGCGAACCGATGAGCGGCGCGAGGATCGGTGCGAGGCCGTTCACCATCGCCAGGCGGGACAACATGCGCACCAGCGGCTTGCCGCCGAACAGGTCACGCACCGTCGCCATCGCGACCACACCACCGGCTGCGGCGCCCATGCCCTGCAGCACGCGGAACACCGCGAGCAGCTCGATGTCCGGCGCGGTCGCGGCACCGATCGACGCGGCGATGTGCACCGTCGTCGCGATGATCAGCGGCAGTCGGCGGCCCACCTTGTCACTCCACGGGCCGACCAGGAGCTGCCCGATGGCGAAGCCGAGCGTCGTCGCGGTGAGCGTCAGCTGGACCGCGCCGTCGGTGACGCTGAACTGGTCCTTGATCGCCGGGAACGCCGGCAGGTACAGGTCGATCGTGAACGGCCCGAGCGCCGTGAGGGCGCCCAGGACGAAGACGTAGACGAGTCGCTGCCCGCGGGAGAGCGAGTCTCCCGGGTGCAGGACGACCCGGAGCGAACCGGTGGTGGCGGGCGCGGTCACGAGACAGGAGTCCTTCGACGATGAGGGGGCGGGGGGTGATCGCGGGTCGATCGAATCGATTCGTCCGCGGAACCATCCTACGGTCGCCGGTGCGTGCTCGGCGCCGCCGGTGCGGGCCGCCCGCGTGAAGCGGCTGGTGCTGCCCCTCGGCCCGGCGCGGACCATGCGGTAGCGTCGGGTTGCTCGGGGGCCTTCCGGGTGAAGCGGATCAGAAGGGGGTGGGCGTCATGGTGGATGCCCGGATCCTGCACACCACTGCAGCGCTGCGCGAGGCGATCCTGCGACTCGCCGCGGATCGACCGGTCTCGGAGATCACCGTCGCCGACGTCACGCGTGCCGCCGGCATCAACCGGGCCACGTTCTACTCGCATGCCGTCTCCCCCGGGTCGCTGCTCGCCGACGTCCTGACGCCGGAGCTCGACCGCATCCGGCAGGACGACGCCGACGAGCGCCGGGCCGCCGCCGAGCGGGGCGCCGGAGCCGACGAGCTCGTGGCCATCACCCGGCGCGGCATCAACGCCGTCGTCGAGCACGTGACGACGCACCGCGACATCTACGGCAAGGCGCTGCCGGACCCGAACGACGCTTCGCTGCACCGACTGCTCGTCGAGCACTTCACGGTGTCGAGCGCCCTGCACATCCGCGAGCTCGACCCCGCCCACCGGCCCGACCTGCTCGACGACGTCGCCGCGGGATTCGTGGCGCAGGGCTTCGTCGGGGCGATCGAGGCCTGGCTCGCCGGGCCCCGTCGGTCGCGGAAGGCGCTGGTCGAGACGATCACGCTGTCGTTCCCGGCGTGGTGGAGCTGAGCGGACCGTTCCTACTCGGCGTCCGTCGTGTCGCCGTCCGTCGGGTCGGTCTCCGGCTTCTCGCCACGCTGCAGGGACTGCACGACGTCGACCGCCGTCGCCGCGGTGTCGGCGTCGTCGCCCTCCGACGGCACGCGGTAGTCGGCGGACACCCCGTCGCCACCGGTGCCGGTCGCGGGCAGCGGATCACCGAGGGACACCACGACGACCCCGGCGTCGTGGGCGGTCTGGATCACGCCGGTCAGTGCGGACGGCCGGGCGGCGTGCACGAGCAGGGCCTTGGCGCCCTTCCGCACGAGCTGGGCGACCGCGGTCCGCTGGGACGCCGCTGCCCCCGACGCCGGAGCGACCCGGACGTCCGGCCGGAACCCGGCGTCGGTCAGGTCGGTTCGGAGCCGGTCGGCGAGGGCCGCGTCGTCGTGCACCAGGACGACACCGATCACGGCCTGCTGGTCGAAACCCCCGTCGGAGCTCGTCAGGTCGGTGCTCTGCACGGGTGTGGGGGCAGCCGACGTCGTGCCCTGGCACCCGGCCAGGGTCAGGGCCGCCGCCAGGGCGACGGTCACGGCGACGATGCGCAGCACGGTGGTCTCCTCTTCGGTCCGGTCTGCCACGCTACCCGGCGGTCGGGCCGTGCGACGACGGAGTCCGCGACGGGACTGTTCCGCCCGGGCCTGCCGGGGCTGTCGTCACCGGCGCGGGCACGGGGCCGAGCCGTCGGACGGCCGCGATCGCCAGCGCGGCGAACCCGATCATCGCCGCGAACACCAGGGGGAACGACACCGTGCCGTCGGCGCCACCGGTCGCGGTGAAGAGCAGGCCGGTCACCGCGAGACCGATCACGCTGCCCGCGGCATCAGCGATCGTCAGGGCCGAGCTCGCGAACCCGTCGTCGCCCTCGCCGGAGAACCGCAGCGTCAGCATCGAGGCGCGCGGGTAGATCGCGCCCATGCCCGCACCGCCGACGAACCAGCCGGCGACCAGCACCCACCACGACAGGTCGAACGTCGCGACCGCGAGCGCGGTCACCAGGCTGACGAGCACCAGCGTGAGGCCCACCCCGAAGGTGCGCCGCGCAGTGAGCCGCCGCTCCCCCAGACGGCCGTGTGCCCAGCTCGACGCGGCCCAGCTGAGTGCCGCCACCGTCAGGGCGAGCCCCGCGGCCGACGGCGACAACCCGTGTTCGGCCTGCAGCAGGAACGGCACGTACGCCTCGCTCCCGAAGAACGACGCGGCGACGAGCCCGCGCAGCAGCACGACCGACGGCAGCCCGGCCGCAGCACGGAACGTCCCGGTGGGCAGCAGCGGCCGCAGGGCGAACCAAGTGCCCACCAGCCCGATGACGACGGCCGCGACCATGCCCCACGGGGTCAGGTCGGGCGCGACGTTGAGCAGCAGGATCGACACGGCCGCCGCCACCGACCACCCGATCCGGACCCGCTGCCACGGCGGGCGGAGCGACGCGGCCGGGGCGTGCAACCGGCCGAGGGTCGGCACGAGCAGGACGAACGCGGCCAGCGCGATCACCAGGGCCCCGGCGAACACCCAGTGCCAGTTCCAGGTGTCGGTGACGATGCCGGCCAGCGCGGGACCGATCAGCGCGGGGACGACCCAGGCCGCGGCGAACCCGGCGAACACCGGTCCGTGCAGCTCGGCGGGGAAGATCCGGGCGACCAGCACGTACAGCACCACGTCGATCGCCCCGGCGCCGAACCCCTCGATGAGCCGCCCCGCCAGGAACACCTCCATGGTCGGCGCGAGCATCACCACGGCGGTCCCCACGGCGAAGAACACCGCCGACACCCAGGCAACGATCCGTCCGCCCGCACGGTCGGCCCAGTTGCCGGCGAGCACCATGCCGGGCACCCCGGCGGCGAGCGGGGCGGCGAAGGCGAGGGCGTACAGGGTCTCGCCGTCCAGGTCGCGGCTGATCACCGGCATGATCGTCGTCATCGCGAGGTTCTGGAACGCCGCGACGCCGACGATCGCGACCATGCCGATGGTCGCGAGGGCGTACGGCCCGCTCAGCAGGCTGGTCCGCGACGCCGTTGTGCTCACCCGATCATCGTAGGGGCGAGGGGTGACGCTCTGGCAGCGTCACCGGGCCACGCGTCAGCGCGTCAGTGCCTGCTCCAGGTCCGCCACCAGGTCGCCGGCGTCCTCGATGCCCACCGACAGGCGGACCACGTTCTCCGGCACGGCCAGCTCGGTGCCCTTCACCGACGCGTGGGTCATCTCGCTCGGGTACCCGATGAGCGACTCCACACCGCCGAGCGACTCGGCCAGGGCGAACAGCTCCGTCGACTCCGCGAACCGCTTCGCCGCCTCGGCGCCGCCGGACAGCGCGACCGAGAGCATCCCACCGAAGCCGCGCATCTGGCGTGCGGCGACGTCGTGCCCCGGGTGGTCGGGCAGGCCCGGGTAGTAGACGCGCTCGACGCCGGGCGCGACGACGAGCGCCTCGGCGACGGCCTGCGCGTTCCGCGAGTGCCGCTCCATGCGCACCGCGAGCGTCTTGATGCCACGGGTGGTCAGGTAGGCGTCGAACGGCGACGAGATCGCGCCCGCGCCGAACTGCAGGAACTGCACCTTCGCCGCGAGCTCCTCGTCCGCCAGCACGACGGCTCCGCCGACGACGTCGGAGTGTCCGCCGAGGTACTTCGTGGTCGAGTACACGACGACGTCGGCGCCGAGCGACAGCGGCTGCTGCAGGTACGGCGACGCGAACGTGTTGTCGACGACCACCAGGGCGCCCGACTCGTGCCCGAGGGTCGCGAGCGCGGCGATGTCGGCGATCTTCATGAGCGGGTTCGTCGGCGTCTCGACCCACAGCACGGTGGTGGCCGGTGCGCCCTGCAGGGCTGCGCGGACCTGGTCGAGGTCGCTCATGTCCACGACGACGAGCTCGACGCCCCACGGCACGTGCAACCGGCTGACCAGGCGGTGGGTGCCGCCGTACACGTCGTTGCCCAACACGACGCGGCCACCGGGGACGAGCGCGGCGCGGAGCAGGGCGTCCTCGGCGGCGAGCCCGGACGCGAACGACGACGCCGCGACGCCGCCGTCGAGGTCGGCCAGGAGCACCTGCAGCGAGTCACGCGTCGGGTTGCCGGCGCGCGAGTACTCGTAGCCGTTGCGCATGCCGCCGACGCCGTCCTGCACGTACGTCGACGTCAGGTGGATCGGCGGGATGACGGCGCCGGTGGTCTCGTCGGGCTCCTGGCCGGCGTGGACGGCCCGGGTGCTGAACTCGGTCATGCTCGGTGGTTCCTTACTCGGAGAGGTAGGTGAGGAGGTCGTGCCGGGTCAGCACGGTGACGGGCTTGCCGTCCGCGACGACGAGGAGCGCGTCGGCCGGCTCGAGCGCACGACGCGCCGCGGAGACCGACTCGCCGACGCCGATGAGCGGCAGCGGGTCGCCGACGAAGCCGGTGAGCGCGTCCGACATCTTCGCGGTGCCGGTGAAGACCTGCTCGAGCAGCGCCTTCTCCTCGACGGCGCCGACGACCTCGCCGATGACGACGGGCGGCTCCGCGCTGAGCACGGGCATCTGCGAGACGCCGTACTTGGTCATGATGTCGACGACGTCGCGCACGGTGTCCGCCGGGTGCGCGTGCACGAGGTCGGGCAGGCGGCCGTCCTTGCCGGCGATGAGCGAGCCGACGGTGCGCTCGTCGTCGGTCTCGGCGAAGCCGTAGGAGCGCATCCACCGGTCGTTGAAGATCTTGCCGAGGTAGCCGCGGCCGCCGTCCGGCAGCAGCACGACGACGACGTCGTCCTCGGTCAGGTCACGGGCCGCGCGGAGCGCCGCGACGACGGCCATGCCGCTCGAGCCGCCGACGAGCAGTCCCTCTTCGCGCGCCAGGCGCCGGGTCATCGCGAAGGAGTCGGCGTCCGACACGGCGATGATCTCGTCCGGCACGCCGGCGTCGTACGCGCTCGGCCAGAAGTCCTCGCCGACGCCCTCGACCAGGTACGGGCGACCGGTGCCGCCGGAGTACACGGAGCCCTCGGGGTCGGCCCCGACGATGCGGACGCCGCCGTCGGATGCCTCCTTCAGGTACCGTCCGGTGCCCGAGATCGTGCCGCCGGTGCCGACGCCCGCGACGAAGTGGGTGATCTGTCCCTCGGTGTCGCGCCAGATCTCCGGACCGGTGGTCTCGTAGTGGCTGCGGGGACCGTTCGGGTTCGCGTACTGGTTCGGCTTGTAGGCGCCGGGGATCTCCTGCACGAGCCGGTCCGACACCGAGTAGTAGGATTCGGGGTGCTCCGGCGCGACCGCGGTCGGGGTGACGACGATCTCGGCGCCGTACGCCGTCAGCACGTTGCGCTTGTCCTCGCCGACCTTGTCGGGCAGCACGAAGACGCACCGGTAGCCCCGCTGCTGTGCGACCAGGGCCAGACCGACGCCGGTGTTGCCGGAGGTCGGTTCGACGATGGTGCCGCCGGGGCGCAGGTCACCGGAGGCCTCGGCCGCGTCGATGATCCGGGTGGCGATGCGGTCCTTGGACGACCCACCGGGGTTCAGGTACTCGACCTTCACCAGGATGGTCGCCCGCACCCCCTCGGTCACCCGGTTGAGCTTGACGAGCGGGGTGTCGCCGACGAGGTCGACGACGGAGTTCGCGTAACGCACGGCGTCGAGTCTAGGACGCGGTCCCCGCGTCCCGCTGGGATGTGTCGTGCGCGGACAACGCACCGTGATCCCGCGGCGGGCGACGTGCCCTGGTCGCGCTGCGCGCCGGACGGGAGGCCCGTGCGGACGCCGCCACGGGCCTCCTGTCCGGCGCCCGGTCGCGACCACGACCGTCAGGGGCGGACGACGTCCGCCGACGTGTTCTGCTGCCGGTGCAGCTGGGCGTACGTGCCGTCGAGGGCGAGGAGTTCGTCGTGCGTGCCCTGCTCCACGATCTGCCCGTGGTCGAGGACGAAGATGACGTCGGCGTCGCGGATCGTCGACAGCCGGTGCGCGATCGAGATGGTGGTCCGGCCGGCCGCCGCCGTGTCGAGCGCCGTCTGCACGACGTGTTCCGAGATGGAGTCGAGTGCGCTGGTGGCCTCGTCGAGGACGAGCACCGGCGGGTCCTTCAGCATGACCCGGGCGATGGCGATGCGCTGCTTCTCGCCACCGGACAGGCGGTAGCCGCGCTCCCCCACGACGGTGTCGTAGCCGTCCGGGAACGACGCGATCGTGTCGTGGATGTTCGCAGCACGGGCCGCACGCTCGAGCTCGTCGTCGGTGGCGTCGGGCTTGGCGTACCGCAGGTTCTCGCCGATGGTGGCGTGGAACAGGTAGGTCTCCTGGCTGACGATGCCGACGTGCCGCATCAGGTCCTCGTGCACCAGGTCGCGGACGTCCTGCCCGGCGAACCGCACCGATCCCTCGGTCGCCTCGTACAGCCGGGGCACCAGGTAGGACACCGTCGTCTTGCCCGCGCCGGAGGGGCCGACGAAGGCCGCGAACTGCCCGGGGCGGAGCTCGAACGACACCCCGCGCAGGGTCGGCTTGTCCGCTTCGCCGTCGGGGTAGGTGAAGACGACGTCCTCGAAGGCGACGTGGCCGACCTTCGACTCGTCCACGGGCCGGGCGGTCGGTGAATCCGTGATGGCCGGCTTGAGGTCGAAGTACTCGAAGATGCGGGCGAAGAGCGCACCGGAGGTCTGCAGGTCGAGGACCACGCGCAGCAGCCCGACCGTCGGGAACAGCAGCCGGGACTGCACCGTCGTGAACGCGACGATCGTGCCGGCCGTGATCGGGACGTCGCCGATGATCAGGTACGCGGCGACGACGTAGATGATCGCCGGGATGATCGACAGGAAGATCTGCACGATCGCGAAGAACCACTGCCCGGACATCTGCTGGCGGACCTGCAGGGTGATCTGGTTGCGGTTCTCGTCGCCGTAGCGGCGGGTCTCGCTGGCCTGCTGGTTGAAGCTCTTCGCGAGCAGGATGCCCGAGACGCTCAGCGCCTCTTGCGTGATGGCCGTCATGTCGGACAGCGACTCCTGCGTCTGGGCGGCGATGCGGGCCCGGACCTGGCCGACGCGGCGCTGCGCGATCACGAGGAGCGGCAGCAGGACCACGGCGACCAGCGTCATCTGCCAGCTCAGCAGGAGCATCGCGACCACGGCGGCGATCACGGTCACGGTGTTGCCGAGCACCGACGAGATCGTGTTGTTCAGCACGCTCGCCACGCCACCGACGTCGTTCTGCAGGCGCGACTGGATGACGCCGGTCTTGGTGCGGGTGAAGAACGCGAGCTCCATCCGCTGCAGGTGCGCGAACAGGCGCATCCGCATCGCACCCATGACCTTGTTGCCGACCGTCGCGGTCAGGTACGTCTGCCAGACGCCGACCCCGGCGCTCGCGATCCAGAGCAGGACCATCGCGGACACGAGCTCGACCAGCACCGGGACGTCGGGGCGACCCGACGGCGGGAACAGCCCACGGTCGAACGCCTGTTGGGTGAGCAGTGGCGGCACGACCGAGATGGCCGCGCCGACCAGCACGAGGACCACCGTGAGCATGATCGCCCGACGGTGCGGCTCGAACAGCGCGGCGATGCGCCGGACCAGGTGCGGGATCCTCGGCGCCTCGGCGTTGGCGGCCTTCTGCGCGCGGAAGTCGCCGCTCGAGATGCGCCCACCCCCGCGCGGGCCGCCGCCTCGCCCGCCGTGTCCCATGCTCATGGAGCCACCGTAGCCCCGCGCTCGGACATCGACCGCTCTCTCCACAGCACCGCAGTATTTGACCCCGTTCAGGGGGCGTGCGAGCATGTGCCGTCCCCGTCCCCGCACCACCGAGGTCCCATGTCGTCCGCGCCGTCACGTCCCACGTCCCTGGGGGCGCAGCTCGCCCGCCGCAAGCCGATCGAGCAGCTGCAGGCCGAAGCCTCCCGAGGTGTCAACGGTGAACCCCTCCGCCGATCGCTCGGGGTCTGGCAGCTGACGATGATCAGCGTCGGGGCCACGCTCGGCACCGGCATCCTGGTCGTCCTCGGCACCGCGGTCCCGCTCGCCGGTCCCGCCGTCTGGATCTCGTTCGTCGTCGCGGGGATCGCCGCGCTGCTGTCCGCGCTGTCGTACGCCGAGATGGCGGGCGCCGTCCCGACCTCGGGGTCCAGCTACTCGTACACCTACGCCACGATGGGCGAGGGCATCGCCTGGATCTGCGGCTGGTGCCTCGTGCTCGAGTACGCCGTCTCGGTGGCCGCGGTCGCCGTGGGTGCCAGCGAGTACGTCGACGAGACCCTCCGCGTGTTCGGACTGCACCTGCCCACCGCGCTCTCCGCTCCCCCGGTCGACGGCGGCGTGGTCAACCTGCCCGCGGCGGTCCTGGTCCTGCTCGCCACCGCCGTGCTGCTGCCCGGTGCCCGCGAGAGCGCCTGGGTGAACACGGTCATGGTGATCGTGAAGATCGCTCTGCTGGTCTTCTTCGTTGTCGTGGCGTTCACGGCGTTCCGGGCGCAGAACTTCGAACCGCTCGCCCCGATGGGCGCCGCCGGGGTCACCGCCGCCGCGTCACGGCTGTTCTTCTCGTACATCGGCTTCGACGCCGCTTCGACCGCCGGTGAAGAGGCGAAGAACCCCCGCCGCGACCTGCCCCGGGCGATCATCGGCTCGATCGCGCTCATCACCGCGCTGTACATCCTCGTCGCGATCGCTGCCATCGGTGCCCGCTCGTGGACCGCGTTCTCGTCGTCCGAGGCGTCGCTCGTCCGCATCGTCGTCGACGTCACGGGGCAGCCGCTCGTCGCCCTCGTGTTCTCGATCGGCGCGGTCGTCGCCATCGCCAGCGTCGTGCTCACCGTCCTGTACGGCCAGACACGCATCCTGCTCACGATGTCCCGCGACGGCCTGGTACCGAAGGTCTTCGGGCGGGTCTCCCGCCGAACCGGCACCCCGATCGCGAACACGCTCATCATCGGCATCGCCGTGACGATCGTCGCCGCGCTCGTGCCCCTCGGGGAGCTCGCCGACGCCACGAGCATCGGCACCCTCGTCGCCTTCGCCCTGGTGAACGTGTCCGTCATCGTGCTCCGCCGTTCGCAGCCCGACCTGGAGCGCTCGTACCGGGTGCCGCTGTTCCCCGTCGTGCCGATCCTCGGCACCCTGAGCTGCGTGCTGCTCGCGGTGTTCCTCGGCGCCACCACCTGGATCGCCTTCGGCATCTGGATGGTCGCCGGCGCCCTGCTCTACCTGGCCTACGGACGCCGCCACAGCACCCTGCGCTGACGCGCCCGCGCCGCGCCGCGACCTCGCTCACTCACTCCCACCAAAGCGACAGATGCCCGCGGAACGTTCGCGGCACTCTGTCGCTCTGCCGCTCTGCCGGGAGGCGTGACTCCGTTCCCACGAGAAGTGTCGCTCTGGCAGCACCAAGATGCCAGGACGTCATCGGCACGGCACACCGTGCTGACGAAACAGGGCCCGGAGGCGCTCCGGCACGACGAGGTGCTCCCAGTACACGCGAACGAACCCGTTGACCTCGCCGCGAGCACGGACCCGGTCCTCGCGCTGCTTCTCACTCCAGACGGCGTCGGCGCCGCTCCTCCCTCGCAGCATCTCGCGGTCCTCGTACTTCTGCCGCCCGTCGAACTCGATCACGATCCCCTGCCTCGGCAACCAGAAGTCGACCCGGTCAACGCCGCCGCCCACGCCGACGAACTCGTGCTGCGGTTTAATGTCCGGGCACCCGAGCTCGGCCGCACGCGCTGCGAAGTAGGACTCGCCCACCGACTCGTGGCGAACATCGCAGATCTCCAACGCGTGCTCGAGGCGGACCGCTCCCCATGGACCGACAGTCAGCGCCAGGTGCTCGAGGTCTTCGTGCCGGACTCCGTTGCGGAGCGCGTGGTCCAACCCCACGACCGCTGCAGCCAGGGATCCCCGACGAGCGAGCTCGATCGTCGTCTGCGCGAGGGCGGTGTACTCGACACCGTGGAAACGGTGCCCCGACACGAGCGAGGACCCGGCGTGCATCGTCAGCCCGGCACGACGGAGGTCGTGCTCCAGCGGGGGCACGTTCGCATGGACGCGCTCCGGCCACGGGTCGAGACGAGGTGCCCCGAGGATCGCAGCCGCTGAGTCGAGCGACCACACAGCGCCTCCGCGGAGCAGCGGGAGAGCGGCCCGCATGCGGACGAGGTGTAGGCTCCGGCCCTCGAGCGCGTCCCACGCCGAGCGGTCGACGTAGACGCCATGGCGCACGCGGACGAGTTCACCGGCCAGCTTGCGGCGCTGCAGCTGTCGTGCGTCCGCGCGGTCGAGTCTGTTCGTCCGGAACAGTTCGATGGCGTTGGCGGGGTGCATGGCAGCACTCTGTCGCCCAGCGCAACCGATGTCGGCAACGTTCGCCGATCTGTGGAGAATCCACGCGCCTCCAGGCGGTCGTACAACAACGCCAAAGCGACGGTTCTCCGGAAGTGGGCACCGTCAGAGGCGCCGAAGCGACAAGAAGCCGTGATCTTTCCGGGCCCATCTGTCGCTTTGGCGAAAGCGACAAGACCACCCCAGCACACGACGAAGGCCGCCGCCCCGAGGGGCAGCGGCCTTCGTGACCGAACGGTCGAGACTACGCGAGCTCGATCGTGGCGCCAGCGGCCTCGAGGGTCGCCTTCGCCTTGTCGGCGGTCTCCTTGTTCGCACCCTCGAGGATCTTGGCGTCGGCGGTCTCGACGAGCGCCTTGGCCTCACCGAGGCCGAGCGACGTCAGGCCACGGACCTCCTTGATGACCTGGATCTTCTTGTCACCAGCGGACTTGAGGATGACGTCGAACTCGGTCTTCTCCTCAGCGGCCTCGGCCGGAGCAGCTGCGCCGGCGGGGGCGGCAGCGGCGACCGGGGCGGCCGCGGTGACCTCGAAGACCTCTTCGAACTTCTTCACGAAGTCCGAGAGCTCGATGAGCGTGAGCTCCTTGAAGGCCTCGATGAGCTCGTCCTGCGAAAGCTTCGCCATGATTTTCTCCTACTACTAGCTAGTACGTGTGGTTGATGAACGCGAGCCTGATCAGGCCGCGGACTCCTGCTTCTCGCGAAGGGCGTCCACGGTGCGGACGGCCTGCGAGAGGGGTGCCTGGAACAGGTACGCAGCACCGAACAGCGAGGCCTTGAGTGCG
Source organism: Curtobacterium sp. ME-Dv--P-122a (assembly GCF_030209645.1). NCBI lineage: Bacteria > Bacillati > Actinomycetota > Actinomycetes > Micrococcales > Microbacteriaceae > Curtobacterium > Curtobacterium sp. ME-Dv--P-122a. Next base: position 78,342 of record NZ_JARVRO010000007.1, on the reverse strand, counting down.
CCGGCGAGCTTGCCGAGCAGCACTTCACGGGACTCGAGGTCGGCGAGCTTGTCCACCTCGGTCGCGGTGAGCGGGTTACCGTCGAAGTAACCACCCTTCACCACGAGCTCGGGGTTCGCCTTGGCGAATGCACGCAGCGACTTCGCGACGGCGACGGTGTCACCGTGGACGAAGGCGAGAGCGGACGGACCGGCGAGCTCGTCGTCGAACGACGAGATGCCGGCGTTGTTCGCCGCGATCTTGGTCAGCGTGTTCTTCACCACGGCGTACGTGGCGTGCTCACGGATCGAGTTGCGGAGCTCCTTGAGCTGCGCGACCGTGAGACCGCGGTACTCGGTGAGCAGAACGGCGTTCGAGCTACGGAAGGACTCCGTGAGCTCGGCGACCGCAGCTTCCTTGTTCGCCATGGTTCTCCTTGGGGGTCTTGCCGGCAGCCCCAGGTCCACGAACGAAAAAAGCTCCGGCGCAGAGGCTCGGAGCTGCTCTCACCAGATGGTGGGAGTGGTTCGGAACACCTGCGCGGGATGCCTCACGAGTGAGGACCTTCGGTCACGATGTTCGCAAACACGTTGCGAGCAGCACGACATCCGGCGGTCTTTGGCTTCGAGAACTGTACCAGACGCCGTGGGCGTCACCAAACAGCGGTCGGGAGGCGCGGGGCGGGCCCGCACCGCGCCTCCCGACCGTCAGTGGGTCCGGTCCACCGCAGCGGGTGTCGCCGACCAGTCCGCGGACCCGGCAGGGTCAGCCGACGACGACGCGACAGCCACGGCCCCGGCCCCGGCCCCGGCGGCAGCCGCAGCAGGGTCGCGGGGCAGGTGCACCGTGAACACGGTGTCCCCCGGCTCGCTCGTGACCTCGACCCGGCCGCCGTGCGCCTGCACGACCGCGTCCACGATGGCGAGCCCCAGGCCGGTCGACCCGACCGTGCGGGACCGCGAACTGTCCGCCCGGGCGAAGCGCTCGAACAGCTTCGGCAGGAACTCCGGGTCGATCCCCTGACCGGTGTCGCGCACGGTCAGGTCCACGCCGCCGTCGACCGGGGCGAGGCCCACCGTGATGCGGGTGCCCTCTGGAGTGTGGGTCCTGGCGTTCGTGACGAGGTTCACGATGACCTGGTGCAGGCGTGCGGCGTCGCCCGTGATGGTCACCGGCTCCGGCGGGACGTCGACCTCGATGGGGTGTTCGGGCGAGGCGGCGTGTGCGTCGTTCACCGCGTCGAGCACCAGTCCGGTCAGGTCGACCTCGGCGAACTGGATCTCGCGGCCTTCGTCGAGCCGGGCGAGGAGCAGCAGGTCCTCCACCATCGAGGTCATGCGGATGGACTCGGACTCGATGCGGCTCATCGCGTAGACGACGTCCTTCGGCAGGTCGCCGCCCATGCGCCGGGTGAGCTCGGCGTACCCGCGCACCGAGGCGAGCGGGGTCCGGAGCTCGTGCGAGGCGTCGGCGACGAACTGCCGCACCTTCTGCTCCGAGCGCTCCCGGGCCTGCATCGCACTGCCGATGTGCCCCAGCATGCGGTTGAACGCGCTGCCGACCCGGCCGACCTCGGTGCGGGGGTCGGTGTCGGGCACACGGACACCGTCGAGAGCGTCGCTGCGGTCGAGCGGCATGCGTGCCACGGTCGACGCGGTCTCGGCGACGCGCTCGAGCGGCCGGAGCGACTGCCGGACCACGAACGCGGCGACGACCGAACCGGCGACCAGTGCGGTCGCCACGACGGAGAGGACGACCCCGAAGAGCTTCCAGACGCTGTCGTAGACGGGGGCCATCGGGAGTCCCACGACCAGGACGGCCGGGCCGACGTTGACGGCGGCGAGGCGGTACCGCCCGACGTCCGAGCCGAGGTCGATCGTCTCCGGGTCGGCGTCCACACGGACGGACCCCAGTGCCTCGGCGCTCGTCTGCGGGACCCCGCTCGGGCGGCCGTAGTCGTCGAGCACGTTCGCGATGACGACCTGCCCGTCGACGAAGTACGCCGTCAGGGTGCCGGCGGCCTGCCCGGACGGCCGGGACAGGTCGATGCTCGGCTGCCCCGACTGGTTCTGCTGCAGGTACCGCTGCGCCCGGTGGGTGGCGCTCGTGATCTGCTTGTCGATCGCGCTGGTCTGGATCGAGAAGAGCGCGATGATGCTGGCCGCCCCGATCACCGCGCTGACGGCGACGACGAGGGCGACGATGCTCAGGACGAGCCGGCGCCGCAGGGTCACGAGGTCGGCTTGATGACGTACCCGACGCCGCGCACCGTGTGGATCATCGGGGTCTCACCGGCGTCGATCTTCTTGCGCAGGTAGGAGATGTAGATCTCGACGACCGACGACTTGCCGCCGAAGTCGTACGACCACACGCGGTCCAGGATCTGCGCCTTCGAGAGCACGCGACGGGGGTTCCGCATCAGGAACCGGAGCAGCTCGAACTCGGTGGCGGTCAGTTCGATCGGGCGGCCGGCGCGGTGCACCTCGTACGACTCCTCGTCGAGCACCAGGTCGCCGACGACGATGCGGGAGTCGCCGGCCTCGGAGATCGAGATCTGCGAGCGGCGGATGAGCCCACGCAACCGCGCCACGACCTCCTCGAGGGAGAACGGCTTGGTGACGTAGTCGTCGCCGCCCGCGGTGAGCCCGGTCACGCGGTCCTCGACGGAGTCCTTCGCGGTGAGGAACAGCACCGGGGTGTCGTCGTTGTTCTGCCGCAGCCGGCTCAGCACCTGCAGCCCGTCGAGGTCCGGCATCATCACGTCGAGCACCATCGCGTCGGGCTTGAACTCCCGCGCGGTCGTCAGGGCGTCCTGCCCGCCGTTCGCGCTCTTGACGTCCCAGCCCTCGTAGCGGAGCGCCATGGACAACAGGTCGGTGAGGCTGGCTTCGTCGTCGACGACCAGGATGCGCAACGGGGTTCCGTCGGCACGCGTGAGGCGCGGGGCTGCTGCGGGCTGGGAGATGGTCACGTCTTCGAGTATCGAGAAGTTCCTATGAGTCGTCTGTGGCGCGGCCCAGTGCGTTCTGTGGATCGAGGACACGTCCACGTCTGCCGCTCCGTACGTTGGGAGCATGTTGCGATCTGCAGCCTGGCCCCCGTCGGCCCGGCACCTGGACACCGCGCGGATCGAACGGACGACCGGGAGGCCCGGCTCGCCACCGACGGACCGCCTGACGGTCGCGCGGGCGGTCGCCGCCACCACCCCACCCCTGTCCGCCGGCACGGCCGGCGGGTTCTTCGGCACGCTCGCCGCGGTCGCCGCGGCGGACGTCGCCACCGCCCGCACCGTCGAGCCGCACCTGGACGCGCTCGGGATCCTCGCGCAGGCCGGGGTCGACGCCCCGGACGGCTCGACCTGGGGCGTCTTCGCGGCCGAGGGGCCGGGCCTCCGACTCGACGCCGCACCACAGCACGACGGCACGGTCCTGCTGCGCGGCACGAAGCCGTGGTGCTCGCTCGCCTCGACGCTCTCGCACGCCCTGGTCACCGCGCACCTGGGCGACGAGCGGGTCCTCGTCGCCGTGGACCTGCGACAGCCCGGGGTCACCGCGCACGACGAGGCCTGGGCCGCACGCGGCATGCCGGACGTGCCGAGCGGTCCGGTCGACTTCGACGGCGTCCGGGCACGACCCGTCGGGGCGCCCGGCTGGTACCTGCGACGCCCGGGCTTCGCCTGGGGCGGCATCGGTGTCGCGGCCTGCTGGTGGGGCGGTGCAGTCGGGCTCGCCCGGGTGCTCCGTGACACCGCGTCGGCGCACCCGGAGTCCGAGCTGCTGCAGGCCGCCCTCGGCGCCACCGTGGCCGACCTCGCCGACGCCGAGGACGCCCTCGCCGACGCCGCCGCCCGGATCGACGACTCCGACCCGGCCTCCGACGACACCGACTGGCGGCTGCTCGCCCAGACCGTCCGGTCGCGGGTACGCCGTTCGGTCGACGCCGTGCGCGAGCGGGTGGTCGCCACGATCGGCCCGGCTCCGCTGACCGCCGACCCCACCGTCGCCGCGCGGGTCGCCGACCTCGAGCTCTACGTCCTGCAGGACCACGGCGCGCGGGACCTCGCCCGCATCGGCCGGATGGTGCTCGAGCGGGGCGGCGTCGCGTGGTGAGCTTCGACCACCGCGAGCCGGGCACCGACCCGGCGGCGTGGACGGGGTTCCTCGACGGCCTCGACGCACCGGCGATCGACCTGTCCGGCACCGGGTCGGTGGTGGTCGTCGCGCCCCACCCCGACGACGAGACCCTCGGCGCCGGTGGGCTGATCGGGGCCGCTGCAGCGGCCGGCGTCCCCGTGCACGTGCTGCTCCTCACCCGCGGCGAGCGCTCCCACCCGGACTCCCCCACGACGACCCCGGAGGCACTCGCCACCGCCCGTGACGCGGAGTTCGCGGCGGCCCTGCGCACCCTGCACCCCGACGTGACGTCGACCTCGGTGGGGATCCCGGACGGCGCGACCCGTGAACACCGAGACCGTGTCGTCGAGAGCCTGGACACCGTGCTCGCCGATGCCGCCCGCCCCGTGCTGCTCGTCGCGCCGTGGCGTGGGGACGGGCACCGCGACCACCGCATCGCCGGCGAGGTCGCCCAGGCCGCCGCGGCGAGCGCTCCCAACGTCGAGCTGCTCGCGTACCCGATCTGGGCCTGGCACTGGGACGACCCGGACCACTCCGTCGCCCCGTGGGCCGACGTCCGGGCGCTGTCGCTGCCCGACGACCTGGTCGCCCGGAAGCGTTCCGCCCTCGACGCCTACCCGTCGCAGACCCGGCCCCTGTCGGACGCACCGGGAGACGAGGCGATCGTCGACGACCGGCACGCCGCCCACCACCTGCGGACGACGGAGTGGTTCTTCGCGCCGGGGTCCGCCGCGTCGCGGTCGCGCGAGTCGTTCGACGCCCACTACGACCGGAAGCCCGAGGGGTGGGACTTCGACGGGTCCTGGTACGAGCAGCGCAAGCGTGCCGTGACGCTGGCGGCGCTCCCCCGCCCGCGCTACCGGTCGGCGCTCGAGCTCGGCTGCGCGACCGGGGTCCTGACCGCTGCCCTCGCCGAACGCGCGGACGACGTCCTCGGCACCGACATCTCGGCGGCGCCACTGGAGCGTGCCGCCCGCCGCGCCCCGACCGCTCGGTTCGTGCAGGCTGCCCTGCCGGCGGAGTGGCCGGACGGGCGCTGGGACCTGGTGGTGATGTCCGAGGTCGGGTACTACCTGTCACCAGCCGACCTCGACGCGACGATCGACCGGGTGCTCGGGTCGCTCGACGACGACGGCGTGCTCGTGGCCTGCCACTGGCGGCACCCCGACGACGAGGCCGTGTCGAGCGGCGACGCGGTGGACGCACGGCTGACCGAACGGTGGCCGCGTCCCGCCCTGCTCCGACACGTGGAGGAGGACTTCGTCCTGAGCGTCCTGCCCGGCCCGGCGGTCACCTCGGTGGCCCGGGCCGAGGGGATCATCCGGTGACCCGACCGGAACCGCGTGCACGCATCGACGTCGTCGTCCCCGCGCACGACGAGGCGGACCGGATCGCCGCGTGCCTCGACGCGCTCCTGGTGGCCGTCGACCGGCTCGGCACGGAGCGACCCGGGGTCGACGCGGCCGTCACGGTGGTGCTCGACGGCTGCACGGACGGCACCGCTTCGGTGGTCGATCGGTACGCGGTCGACGTCCTGACCACGGACCGTGTCGGGGTCGGTCGGGCACGGACCATCGGGGCGACGCACGCGCTCCGTGTGCACGCCGGCGACCCGGCTGCCCGGTGGCTCGCCCACACCGACGCCGATTCACGCGTGCACGAGCGGTGGCTCGTCCAGCAGTCCGACGCCCTCGCCGCTGGTGCGCACGTACTCGTCGGCGCCGTCGTCCCCGACCCGGACGACCTGGCGCCCGCGGTGCTCGACCGCTGGACGCTGGCGCACCCGCCCGGTGCTGCCCTCGGCCACGTGCACGGCGCGAACCTCGGCGTGCTCGCCGCGGCGTACGTCAGCCTCGGCGGGTTCGACCCGGTGCCCGAGCACGAGGACGCGCGGCTGGTGGCCCGGGCGCGGGCGCTCGGCTTCCGGGTGGACGCCACCGTCGACCTGCCGGTGGTGACGAGCGGGCGCTTCGCCGGCCGGACCCCCGGCGGGTACGCGGAGCACCTGCGCCAGCGGTACGGCGACGTCGGCTGACCCGGCCTTAGTCGCCTCATAGGTGCGCGATGGGTCGGTCATCGACAGCGTGCCTAGCTTCTCCTCCGTCGGCCCCGCCGCGTGCTCTGCGCGGCCGGTGACCCCAGCCGGCCACCACCGAGGAGAACCATGTTCCTGACCTACCTCAGGCGCGAACTCACGAACCGCAAGAAGCAGACGGTCATCATCGCGATCGGGATGGCCCTGGCCATCGCCCTCGTGGTGATCGTGTCGTCGATCTCGGGTGGCGTGCAGGCAGCGCAGTCGAGCGTCCTGCAGTCCGTGTACGGCGTCGGCACCGACATCACCGTCACCAAGACCGCGACGGCGTCGACGAACGGCGGGCGTCCGAGCTTCGACTTCGGCAGCCAGGGCGACAGCGACGACGACAGCGGCTCGACCGACCTGTCGCAGTCGCGGCTCGCGGTCGCCCGCGGCACGAGCACCCTGAACGCCGCGAACCTGTCCACGATCACGAGCACCGACGGTGTGAAGGCCGCGACCGGTGTGTTGACCCTCGAGAACAGCACGTTCTCCGGCCAGGTCCAGCAGCAGTCGACCGACGACAGCAGCACGGACAGCAGCAGCGACTCCAGCAGCGACAGCACCACCCAGCAGGGCCCGCCGAGCGGGGACACCGGCGGTGGCGGCGGGTTCGGCGGTGGGTCGTTCAGCGTCGACTCGTTCACGGTGACCGGCATCCCGGTGTCCGGCGCGACGGTCGGTCCGCTCACGAGCACCGAGCTCACGAAGGGGCGCACCTTCGCCGCGAAGGACGCGGGCAAGGACGTCGTCGTGCTCGATGCGTCGTACGCGAAGAGCGAGTCCAAGGCGGTCGGCGACACGGTCGACATCGGCGGCACCGACTTCACCGTCATCGGCATCGTGAGCTCCACCGGCTCGGCCTCGACCACGGGCTCGAACACCTACATCCCGCTCGACACCGCGCAGGCGCTGGCGGACCTCGACGGCAAGGTCACCTCCATCTACGTCTCCGCCGAGTCCTCGTCCGACGTCAGCACGATCAAGTCCGCACTGCAGGCGAAGCTGACGAGCGCCACCGTCTCCACCGAGGCCGACCTGGCCTCGAGCGTGTCCGGGTCGCTCAGCACCGCCTCGAGCCTGGTCTCGAACCTCGGCAAGTGGCTGTCGATCGTCGTGCTCGCCGCGGCGTTCCTCATCGCGATCCTCTTCACGATCTCCGGCGTGACCCGCCGCACCCGTGAGTTCGGGACCCTCAAGGCGATCGGCTGGTCGAACGGCCGCATCACCCGACAGGTGGCCGGCGAGTCCCTGGTGCAGGGCCTGATCGGCGGCGTGCTCGGCGCCGCGGCCGGCCTGATCGGCATCCTCGTCGTGAACGTCATCAGTCCGACGATCTCGGCGAGCGCCTCGAGCACGACCGGCGGGGGTGCCGGTGGCGGTGGCGGCATGCCCGGCGGCGCAGCGACCGCGGCCGCGGGCAGCGGCACGACGGGCGGCGCACCGGCCGGGGGCTTCGGCGGTGGCGCGAGCACCGCGTCGACGACCGACGTGGTCCTGCACGCCCCGGTGACCGTCGAGATCATCCTGCTGGCGATCGGCCTCGCGATCCTCGGCGGCCTCATCGCCGGCGCGCTCGGCGGCTGGCGTGCGAGCCGGCTCCGCCCGGCCGAGGCGCTCCGGAGCGTGGCCTGATGCCCGGCCGCACCGACACGACCGAACCGACGACAGGAGCAACCGTGACCAGCACCGACACCGCGACCGGCGAGGCGGAGGCGAGCCGTGCCTCCAGTCCGATGTACCGGCTGACGAACGTCAGCAAGACCTACCAGCAGAAGAACCGGACCGTCACCGCCCTGACGAACGTCCACCTGACGATCCCGCAGGGGCAGCTCGTGGCCGTGCAGGGGCCGACCGGCGGCGGGAAGTCGACGCTGCTGCAGATGCTCGGGGCACTCGACCGGCCGAGTGCCGGGTCGATCGACCTCGGTGGCGACCGCGACGTGGCGAAGCTCGGCGACGGCGCGCTGACCGACCTGCGGGCGACCGAGATCGGCTTCGTGTTCCAGAGCTTCAACCTGATCCCGACGCTGACGGCGCTCGAGAACGTCGAGACGGCGTTCGCGGGGTCGCTCGCGAACCGGTCGCGGAGCGAGGTCCGCGAGCGTGCGGTCGCCGCGCTCCGCGAGGTCGGACTGGGTGAGCGGATGGAGCATCTGCCGGCCGAGCTGTCCGGCGGACAGCAGCAGCGCGTGGCGATCGCCCGGGCGCTGGTGAAGAACCCGAGCGTGCTGCTCGCCGACGAGCCGACGGGTGCGCTCGACGAGTCGACCCGCGACGAGATCATGGCGCTCATCGAGAAGCAGTGGCGGGAGCGCGGGCTGACCGTCGTCATCGTCACGCACGACTCGTGGGTCGCGAAGCGTGCCGAGCGGCGCCTGCACATCAAGCAGGGGCAGGTGCGCGAGGTCTAGCGGGGCGGGCGCAGGCGCGCGGGCGGGCGCGGGGCGTGCGGCGGGCGTCCGATCGCGTTTCGCGCTCAGCGACAGTCCACGCCTACAGGAGCGCGTGGACTGTCGCTCAGCGCGTGAGGACGCCGCCGGGCCCCGCCACCGGTGCCGCTCCCGCTACCCCGCCACGGGGTAGTCGCAGTACGCGAACCACGTCGAGTCCGGGGCCCACGGCGGCACGTTGACCGTCCCCTGCCCGCCGTCGAGTGCCACCAGGGTCTCCGGCTGGACCGCGATCCGGGCGCCGCGGACGAGCGACCCCGGCAGCAGTCGGAGCTCGACGCGGTGGTCGGCCGGGTGGCCCTGCACGCCGGGTTCGTACGACAGGTAGAGCAGGTGTGCGGCGTCCGGGGACAGGTGCGGGAACCAGTTCACCCGGTCGTCGTTCGTCAGGCGGACGGGGCTGTCGTGCCCGGGCCAGCGCACGGCCAGCTGGGCGGTGCCGGGGGTGAACCGCTCGGTGTTCCAGAGCAGGATCCCGCCGGCCGGACTGATGGTGCAGCCGTCGTCGGGGTGCTCGTCCCGCGTGACGAACGTCGGCTCGCCGGTCTCCGGGTCGACCATCGCGACGTCAGTCGTCCAGACGCCGTCCTCGGACAGCTCCCCCACGATCGCGGCGAGGGCGCTGCCGTCGGGGGCGATGCCGTGCAGGTAGAACTTCCGCTTGGTGGGCAGAGCCGCTGCGACGTCGGTGATCCGGGTAGCGGGACCACCCTCGGGCAGCGGAACGCGGTACAGCTCGCCGTCGCGGGCACTCACCACGATGGAGCTGCCGGACGGGTCGAGCACGTGGTCGTTGTTGATCTCGTCGACGCCGTCCATCGGCACCGGCACGAGCGCCGTCTCGTCGAGCACGGTGCTGGTGCCGCTGTCGCCCGACGGCAGCCGCAGCAGCCAGAGGTCGCCGTCGCCGTTGAGCACCAGGGTCTCGGCGTCCAGGACGTTCGGCGCCTCGACGAGCACCGTGGCCGACTCGAACACGAGCCGCGAGGTGCGGGACTCGACGTCGTACACGTGCACGCGGCTGGTCTGTCCGGGCAGCAGCTGCCGCCCGCGGGTCTCGTCGCTCATGGTCCCATCCTGTCGGTCGTCGGGTGGCCGGGTCGTCGGGGTCGGTGGGGAACAGCAGAACACCGGTGTCCACGCTGCGCACCGCGTGATGCGGGGGCGTCGAGCGTGAACACCGGTGTCTTGCGGAAGGCCTCCGCCTACTTCACGGCACCGGCGGTCAGGCCGGCGACGAACTGGCGCTGGACCACGAGGAACGCGGCCACCACCGGGATCGACACGACGAGCGACGCCGCCATGACCTGGTTCCAGTACACGTTCGTCTGCGTCGAGTACTGCTGCAGACCGACCGCCAGGGTCGAACCGAGGCCGTTCGTCATGACCGAGGCGAAGAGGACCTCACCCCAGGCCGTCATGAACGAGTAGATCCCGACCGCCACCAGACCCGGACGGGCCGACGGCAGGATGACCCGGAACAGGGCACCCATCGGACCCGAACCGTCGACCATCGCGGCCTCGTCGAGTTCGCGCGGGATGGTCTCGAAGTACCCGGCCAGCATCCAGATCGAGAACGGGAGCGTGAACGTCAGGTACGTGATGATCAGACCGAGCCACGACCCGACGAGCTGGATGCCCAGGGTGTTGCCGAGGTTCGTGAAGATCAGGAACAGCGGCAGCAGGAACAGCACGCCGGGGAACATCTGCGTGGAGAGCACCGCGGTGGTGAAGGTGCTCTTGCCCTTGAAGTTCCAGCGCGAGACACCGTAGGCGGCGAACGTCGCGATGATCAGCGAGAACACCGTCGCCACCGTGCAGACCACGAGCGAGTTGATGAAGTACCGGCCGAGCGGCACCGTCGACCACATGTCGATGAACGGCTGGAAGGTGATCCGCGACGGGATCCACGTGAAGTTGTCCTGCACGTCGCCGAGGGGCTTGATGGCCGTGGTGATCATCACGTAGAGCGGCACGACCGTGAACAGCGTCAGGACGACCAGGGTGATGATCTTGAAGGACTTGGCGCCAGTTGTCTCACGCACGGACGGACCTCCGGTTGGTCACGGCGAGGTAGATGCCGGTGACGACGAGCAGGAAGAGCAGGAGCAGGACGCTCATCGCGGCACCGGAACCGAAGTTCCAGGTGATGAACGACGCGTTGTAGATGTGGAAGCTCAGCAGGTCCGCGGCGGGTGGCTGCGCGGTCGAGCCGAACAGCACGAACGGCGTGTTGAAGTCGTTGAACGTCCACAGGAACATCACGAGCACGAGCGTCACGTTGACGGGGCGGACCATCGGCAGCGTGATCGAGCGCCACTGGCGGAACGGCTTGGCACCGTCGACCGAGGCGGCCTCGTACACGTCGTTCGGCACCGACTGCAGGCCGGCCATGAGCATCAGGAACGCGAACGGCCAGGTCTTCCAGATCGCCACGACGACGACGGCCACGAACGCGTTGTTGCCGATGAGCCAGAACGGGGCGTTGCCGCCGAACAGCCCGAGTTGGTCGACGAGCAGGTGGTTCAGGGCCCCCGAGTCCCGCTGGAACATGAACTTCCAGGTGATGACGCCGGCGTACATCGGCAGCGCGTAGGGCACGAGGAACAGGGTGCGGAAGAGCCCGCGTCCGGCGAACGGCTTCTGCAGCGCGACGGCTGCGGCCATGCCGAAGGTCCAGGAGAGCCCGACCACGAGGACCGTGAAAGCGCACGTGATGAGGAACGAGTTGAGGACCCCGCGGCCGATCGCCTGGTCGAAGTCGACGACGACCTGGTAGTTCCGGAACCCGGCGAAGGGCGCGGCACCCCAGTTCGCGATGAAGTACTTGGTGAGCTGGATGAACGAGATCCAGATGCCGGTGAGCATCGGGACGATGTGGATGAGCAGCTCGAACAGGATGGCCGGCGCGACGAGCGCGTAGGGCAGCCAGTGGGTCTTGCGCTTGCGACCTGGCGGACGGCCCGACATCGTCGGGGCCTTCGTGTGCGTCAGGTCGATGCGCTCCGAGTCGGGCAGGACCGTCGTGGACATCTGGTGGGGCCTTTCGGCAGGAGGGGCGTGCAGGTGCGGTCCGCGCGGCCGTGGCAGCGGCCGGGAGGCGCGGGGTGCGTGGGGCGTCAGCCGCACGGCCGACGGGTGGTCGGCTCCGGGGCGTGTGCCTCACGGCCGACGGGTGGTCGGCCCTGGAACGTCAGGGGCTGAAGGCCCGGGCGCGTCCGTCGGACGCGACCCGGGCCTCCAGGGTGGATCAACCGGCGGCCTGGGACACCTGGTCCTGGGCGGTCTGCAGTGCCGACTTGATGTCGGCCTCGGAGACCGTGGAACCGGTCGCGATCTTGGCGAACATGTCGTTCATCGCCTTGCCGACCGTGGACTCGAACTGGTCCTCGGCGGGCACCAGCGGGAGCGGCTTCGCCTTGTTGTTGTAGATGTCGAGGAACGTCTTCGTCTGCTCGTCCGTGACGGAGTCAGCAGCCTCGGCGAGCACCGGCAGAGCCGAGTACGGCTTGTCCAGCGTCGTCTGCGTGTCCATGCTCGTCATGTACTTGACGAACTTGAGCGCGCCGTCCTTGTTCTTGGTGTTCTTGAACACCGACAGGTTGATGCCGGCCGGGAACGAGGCGATCTGCTCGCCACCGCTCGGGGCGGGCAGCGCCACGACGCCGTACTCGGACGACTTCATGCCGAGGGACTCGATGGTCGCGTTCGCGTTGTTCTGGTTGAGGATGAACGCGGCCTTCTTCTTCGCGAAGTCCGTGGTGGACTGCGTCGCGTTGTCGTACTGCGCGTTCGACAGGTTGGCGACCTTCGAGTCCTGCATCAGGTCGAGGTAGCGCTTGATGCCGTCGACGTTGGCCTTCGAGGTGAAGGTCGGCTTGCCGTCCTTGTCGAACCACTCGCCACCGTTCTGCGCCGAGTTGATGAACGCGAAGTGCGAGTTCTCGGTGTACGAACCGCCCGCGAGGCTGAAGCCGTAGGTGTCACCCTTGGTCAGCTTCTCGGCGTCGGAGACCATCTCCTCCCACGTGGTGGGCGGGGTGATGCCGGCGTCCGACAGCATCTTCTTGTTGTAGTACAGGCCGTAGGCGAGGCCGTAGAGCGGGACGCTCGTGACCGTCTTGTCGGGCGCGCCACCGGTGGACAGGGCGACCTTGCCGAACTTGTCCTCGCCGCCGATCGCCTTCATCTCGGCGTCACCGAACTCCTGGAAGGCGCCGGTGGCCTGGAGCGAGGTCGCCCAGGTGTTGCCGATGTTGACGACGTCCGGGCCCTGGCCCGAGGTGACGGCGGTCTGGATCTTGTTCTGCAGGTCGTTCCAGCCGATGACCTGGAGGTCGACCTTGATCCCGGTCTCCTTGGTGAACTTCTTGAGGACGGGGGTCAGCACCTCCTTGTCGTTCTGCAGGGACGTGCCCTGGTTGGACGCCCAGTAGGTGAGCGTCTTGGAGTCGCCGGAGTCGCCGGACGATCCGGAGGAGCAGGCTGCGAGGCCGGACACGGTGAGTGCGGCGGCCGCGGTGATGGCCAGTGCGCGGATGGCAGTGCGCATGACTCTCTACTTTCTCGTCGTTGAGATGGTGCAGGGGATGGTGCAGAGGTGGAGCTGGTGCTGCGGATGGTGCTGGTCGGGTGCTGCTGTGGGTTGCGGGCAGCGCCCTGGCGGTCAGGCCAGGGTGCGTTCCGCGGGGTCCCAGCCCTCGGGGAGGGTCGGGGAGGGCGACACGGTGCTCTCGACGAGCACCGCCTCGCCACGTTCTGCCGCCTCGGCGATGGAGACCATCACGTCGAGGACGTGGAAGGCGAGCGCACCGGGGACGCGGTTCTCGTCGCCGGCCCGCAGCGAGCGGGCCAGGTCGACCACGCCGGTGCCGCGCGAGTAGGTGGAGCCGACCGCGGGGATCGTCTCGGGCTCCTCGGAACCGAGGGCGTACAGCTCGGTGTCGCCGTCGAAGTTGTTCGGGTCGGGGAACACGACGGTGCCGGTCTCCCCCGCGATCTCCACGAAGCCGGTGCGGCCGCGGTCGGACTCGAACGAGAAGACGCTCTGCGCGCTCCCGCCGTTCTCGAACTCGATCAGCGCGGAGTGGTTCGTCGGGACGTCCACCGGGAACTCGGTGCCGGCCTTCGGCCCGGAGCCGATGGTGCGGGTGGCGCGGGACTTCGACGCGGTGGCCGTGACCTTCTTCACCGGTCCGAACGCCTGGACGAGGGTGGTGATGTAGTACGGGCCGATGTCGAACAGCGGACCGGCGCCGTACGCGAAGAGGAACTCGGGGCTCGGGTGCCACGACTCGGGTCCGGGGCTCTGGAAGAGCGTCAGGCCGTTCAGCGGCGTGCCGATGCGGCCGTCGCGGATGGTGCGGAGCGCGGTCTGCAGGCCGGCGCCGAGGAACGTGTCCGGGGCGACGCTGACGGTCTTGCCCGCGGCGGCCGCGGCGTCGCGGAGCTCCGCGGCGCTGGCACGGTCGAGGGCGTAGGGCTTCTCGCCCCAGACGTGCTTGCCTGCGGCCAGGGCCCGCAGCGCGACCTCGACGTGGGCGGCCGGGATCGTCAGGTTCACGACGATCTCGATGTCGTCGTCGGCCAGGAGCTCCTCGACGGTGCCCGATCCGGGGACGCCCCACTTCTCGGCCTGGGCGGCGGCGCGCGGCAGGTCGATGTCGGCGATGAAGCGGACCGTCACGTCGGGGAAGACGGTGAGGTTCGACAGGTACTGGTCCGAGATGACCCCGGCGCCGATGACACCGACGCCGACGGGGCCGGTGCGGGTGGTGCTGTCGGTCGCCGTCGCAGCGGCGGTCGTGGTGTCGGTCATGCGCGGGCCCCCTCGAGGAACGTGTAGGAGTCGGCGACGGCCTGGAAGACGTCACCCTCGTGGTCGTCGAGCTCGACGACGTGCAGTGCGTCGGGCGCCGCGGCGATGATGTCGCGGATCGGCATGATGCCGTTGCCGACGGCGACCTGCTGCTTGTCGTCGTGCGAGCCGTCGCCGTCCTTGACGTGCAGGAACTGGACCTTGTCGCCGTACTTGCCGATGACCGCGACCGGGTCGTCCCCGCCGACCTGCACCCAGTAGGTGTCGAGCTCGAGCACGACGTCGTCGGACAGGGCGTCGGCGAAGACCTCGTAGGCGCTGACGCCGTCGATGCGGTTCGAGAACTCGAACGCGTGGTTGTGGTAGCCGAGCACCAGACCGTGGTCGGCGGCGCGCGGGGCGAGGGCGCTGAGTTCGCGGGCGATCGCCTCGACGTCCTCGCGGGTGGTCCAGCGGGACTCGTCGATGTGCGGGTCGATGAGGGTCCCGAAGCCGAGGGTGGTGGAGGCGTGGAAGATGCGCTCGAGGTCCTGCTCGCCGGCGTCCAGCAGACGGGCGTGGCCGCTCGGGGCGGCGAGGCCGGCGTCGCGGAGGGCGGCGGCGAGATCGTCGGCGTTGTCGACGAAGCCGAAGGCCTCGACGTTCGTGTAGCCGATGTCGGCGATGCGCTGCAGGGTGCCGGGCAGATCGGCACTGAGGGCATCGCGGACCGTGTAGAGCTGGACCGAGAGCGGTTGGGTCACCAGGGGTTCTCCTCGTCGAGATGGTGCGGTCGTCACTGACCGATCGTCACACTACGAGCACTTTTGTCGGCGGTCAAGCAGAAGTCCGAGGAATGTCGACGGACTTCATTGCGTGGCGCGAACGATGTGTGCTTCACTCCCCACATGGTCGACTTGAACCGGACGGCAGCGTCGCCTCCGGTCGGGACGAGCGAGCTCTTCCAGATCCTCCGCGACGGCGTGCCGCGCACCAGGGCCGAGCTCGCCGCACTGACAGGACTCGCACGCTCCACCATCGGCGTGCGCCTCGACTCCCTGATCGACATCGGGCTGGTCGGCGCGGTGGACACCGCTGTCTCCACCGGGGGCCGTCCGCCAGCACAGGTGGCGCTGAAGCCCCGCGCCCGGCTCGTGATCGCCGCCGACCTCGGCGCCTCGCACGGTCGTGTCGCCGTCACCGACCTCGTCGCGGCACCGCTCGCCACCCGCGAGGCCCGGATCGACATCGCCGCCGGTCCGGTGCCGACGCTGTCCTGGCTCGTCGAGACGATCGACGACCTGCTCGCCGAGGTCGGGCGCAGCCGACAGGACGTCATCGCGATCGGCATCGGCGTCCCCGGGCCGGTGGAGTTCTCCACCGGCCGCCCGGCCAACCCGCCGATCATGCCCGGTTGGGACGGCTTCGACGTGCCCTCGTGGCTCCGTCAGCACATCGCCGCCCACGTCCTGCTCGACAACGACGTCAACATCGCGGCCCTCGGTGAGCGGGAGCACGGCTGGCCGGACGTCGACCACCTGCTGTTCGTGAAGGTCGCCACCGGCATCGGGTCCGGCATCGTCTCCGAGGGCCGGCTGCAGCGCGGCGCCCAGGGCACCGCGGGTGACATCGGCCACGTGCGGGTCTCCCGCGCCGGCGACGTCCCCTGCCACTGCGGCAACACCGGCTGCCTGGAGGCCGTGGCCTCCGGTCCGGCCATCGCCCGCGCACTCCGCGCGAAGGGGCACGACGCGCACACGGGTGCGGACGTGATCGACCTGGTGAACCGGTCGGACCTCGACGCGATCTACGCCGTGCGACAGGCCGGTCGGGACATCGGCGAGGTCCTGGCGACGTGCATCTCGCTCATCAACCCGTCCGTCATCGCACTCGGCGGATCGATCACGCAGGCCGGTGAGCACCTGCTCGCCGGCGTCCGCGAGGTCGTCTACTCCCGCTCGATGCCCCTGGCCAGTGAGCACCTCGTCATCGTGCAGTCCCGCGCCGGGTCCCTCGCCGCGCTGCAGGGAGCCGCCGCCCTCGCCATCGGTTACGCCCTCTCCCCCGCCGGGGTCGACGAGCTGGTCGCCTTCGCCGAGGGGCGCGAACTCGTCTCCTGACGCACACCCGCGGTCGCGTGAGCGCGTCGGTTTCGGTCTTGCCGGTGGTCGGGGGGACAATCGTCGGGTGACGATCGTGCAGCCCACCCTGTGGGGCGACCTGGACCCCGGTCTGGAGGCGCATCCCGCCCCCGGTACGCCGGTCCCGGCTGCGCGTGATGCGTTCACCGCCCTGCGTGGCCACACCGAGCGCATCGTCGCGCACTCCTCGGACCGCGTCGCCTGGCTCCGCGCCCGCGCCATGGGCATCACCGCCACCGACGTCGCCCGGCTCGCCTCACTGCGCGCCGTCGAGGCCGTCGTCACCGAGAAGCGCTACGGCTCCCGGTTCTCCGGCAACGCGTTCACCGAGCACGGAAAGGACCGCGAACCGGTCATCGCCGCCTGGGTGGCCGCCACCCACGGCATCCAGCCCTCGGCGCACCTGTTCCACGCCGCTGCGAACCGCGCCCACCTCGCCACCCCGGACGGCGTCGGGGTCGACGAGTCGTCCCGCGTGGTGCTCGCCGAGATCAAGACCACCGGCAAGGCCTGGCGGAGCATCCCCCGGCACTACCTGCGGCAGATCTGGTGGCAGCAGTACGTGCTCGGTGCCGACCGCACCCTGTTCGTCTGGGAACGCCACGACGGGTTCGTGCCGGTCGCCGACGAACCCGAATGCCGCTGGGTCGACCGCGACGACGACCAGATCCGTGGGCTGGTGCAGCTCGCCGACCTGGTGCTCGACAAGCTCCGCGGTTTCCGCTCCTAGAGCGTCTGCCGGACCGCCACCGGCTAGACCTTCACCAGCCGCAGCCGGCTCATCCCCACGACGAGGATGCCGAGCAACGTGATCGAGACCGCGATCCCGACCACGTAGATCGCGACGACGCCGTAGCCCTGCGCCGGATCGAGGAACGGGTACGGCACCCACCCGTCGGTCGCGCCGCGGACGAGCACGACGGTGGTCCAGGCGGCCGGGTACAGCAGGAACCACCACACGTGCCGGAGCAGCAGCCGTGCGCGGTCCGAGAACAGCAGCCAGTCGAGCACCGCGTACACCGGGATGATCTTGTGCACGATGTCGTTCGACCACGGCACCGAGGCCGACACGTTCGCGCCCGTGAGCAGTGTGTTGTAGACGATGCCCGTCGTCGCGATGTACACCGTCGCGGCGCCACGGAGCACCGAGACGGCGAGGTCCGCCCGCTTGCGACGGGCCGCGGCGACGAGCGTCACCGCGAGGGCCACGGCGATGATCAGGTTCGACTGGATGGTGAAGTAGCCGAAGAAGTTCCAGAACGAGTAGGTCGGGGTCTGCGAGCTCTCGAGCCACTGCGCCACGACCGCGACGACGATGGCGATGACGGCGATCAGTCGGAGCGAGTTCACGAGGGTGCGCACGGCTCCACGCTATCGGGACACGCGCCCCACATGCGGAAAGGACCCGCACCGTTGCCGGTGCGGGTCCTTCCACGAGTCAGTGGACTCAGATGCTGTTGACGTCCAGCGGGATGCCGGGTCCGAAGGTCGTCGAGACGGCGCCCTTCATGACGTAACGGCCCTTCGAGGACGACGGCTTGAGGCGGTTGATCTCCTCGAGCGCGGTCGAGATGTTCTCGTCGAGCTGCTCCGGCGTGAACGAGGCCTTGCCGACGACGAAGTGCACGTTGGCGTGCTTGTCGACGCGGAACTCGATCTTGCCGCCCTTGATGTCGTTGACGGCCTGCGCCACGTTCGGGGTCACGGTGCCGGTCTTCGGGTTCGGCATGAGGCCACGCGGGCCGAGCACCTTACCGAGACGACCGACCTTGCCCATGAGCTCCGGGGTCGAGACGGCGGAGTCGAACGAGGTGTAGCCCTCGGCGACCTTCGCGATGAGCTCGTCGCCACCGACCTCGTCGGCACCGGCGGCGATGGCGGCCTCAGCAGCCGCACCCGTCGCGAAGACGATGACGCGGGCGGTCTTGCCCGTGCCGTGCGGCAGGATGACCGTGCCACGGACCATCTGGTCGGCCTTGCGGGGGTCCACGCCGAGCTTCAGCGCGACCTCGACCGTGGAGTCGGTCTTCGAGGAACCGGTCTCCTTGGCCAGGGCGACGGCCTCGGTCGGGGTATAGAACTTGTCGGCCTCGATCTTCGCGGCCGCGGCCTGGTAGGCCTTGGACTTCTTCGCCATGGTGGTCTCCTTGCGAGAT
Organism: Curtobacterium sp. ME-Dv--P-122a; assembly: GCF_030209645.1. NCBI lineage: Bacteria > Bacillati > Actinomycetota > Actinomycetes > Micrococcales > Microbacteriaceae > Curtobacterium > Curtobacterium sp. ME-Dv--P-122a. Next base: position 59,606 of record NZ_JARVRO010000007.1, on the reverse strand, counting down.
ACGTGGTTGGCGAGCCGGCGAGGCTCTCCCACGGAAAGGTGTCTGGTGGTGGGCCGGAGCCCGATCGGTGCTTAGGCCTCGACCGTGATGCCCATCGAGCGTGCGGTGCCGGCGATGATCTTCGCGGCCTGCTCGATGTCGTTGGCGTTCAGGTCGGCCTGCTTGGTCTCGGCGATCTGACGGACCTGGTCCATCGAGATCTTCGCGACCTTGACCGTGTGCGGGGTCGAGGACCCCTTCTGCACACCAGCAGCCTTCTTGATGAGCTCAGCGGCCGGCGGGGTCTTCAGGACGAACGTGAACGAACGGTCCTCGTAGACGGTGATCTCGACCGGCACGACGTTGCCACGCTGCGACTCGGTCGCCGCGTTGTACGCCTTGCAGAACTCCATGATGTTGACGCCGTGCTGACCGAGCGCCGGACCGATCGGGGGGGCCGGGTTGGCGGCTCCCGCGTTGATCTGCAGCTTGATCAGGCCCGTGACCTTCTTCTTCGGTGCCATGACTTGTCTTCCTCCTGGAATCGAACACACGGGGATCCGTGCACTCTCCCGCTGGTCCGGCCGTTCCGGACAGCGGTGAAGGCCCGCTCGCACGAGGCGCGCGGGCCCAAACCCGTTCAGTGTAGTCGATCTCGGTGATCGCTACAGCTGGGTGGTCGTTAGAGCTTGGTGACCTGGTCGAAGCTGAGCTCGACCGGGGTCTCGCGCTCGAACAGCGAGACGAGGACGGTGAGCTTGCCGCTCTCCGGCTTGATCTCGGAGATCGAACCCGGCAGGCCCGCGAACGAGCCTTCCTTGATGGTGATCGTCTCGCCGATCTCGAAGTCGACCTCGGCTGCGGGCTGTGCCTGCAGGCCGCTGCCCTTCGCGCCACCCTTGGTCGGGGCAGCCTCGGCGACCTGGACCAGGGACTTGAGCATGCCGAACGCCTCGTCGAAACGGAGCGGCGTCGGGTTGTGCGCGTTGCCGACGAAGCCGGTGACGCCCGGGGTGTGCCGGACGACGGACCACGAGTCCTCGTTGAGGTCCATGCGGACGAGCACGTACGAGGGGATCCGGACGCGGGTGACCAGCTTGCGCTGCCCGTTCTTGATCTCGACGACGTCCTCCATCGGGACCTCGACCTGGTAGATGTAGTCCTCCATCGACATCGAGACCATGCGGTTCTCGATGTTCGACTTCACGCGGCGCTCGAAGCCCGCGTAGGAGTGGATGACGTACCACTTACCCGGCTTCATCCGCAGCTCGGCCTTGAAGGCCTCGTACGGGTCGACCTCGGCGGGCTCGTCGTCCTCGTCCTCGGCGTCGAGTGCCTCGTCCGCGGCGAGCGTCTCGTTCGCCTCTGCGGCGGTCTCGGACTCGAGCTCGACTTCTTCCTCGTCCTCGACTGCCTCGACGGCGGCCTCGGCCTCGTCGGTGGAGTCGATCTCGAGGGCGTCGTCCACGACGGCGTCGGCCTCGGGGTCGCGGGCTTCCTGCAGGGCCGTCAGTGCTTCGTCGAGGCCGGCGTCGACGGTGCCGTCGTCGGGCTCGGAACTGAGGCCGAGGGACTCGTCGTCGTCGCCCTCGATCGAGATCGCACGCTCTTCAGCGGACTCGACGGAGCGTCCTTCGCCGGTCTCGACGTCGCCTTCCTGGTTCTCCTCGACCTCGGAGGACTGCTCGGCAGCCGTCGCGAGGTCGATGTCATCGCGGGAGTTGTCAGACACAGTCGATTCTTTCCGTTCGGTGGTTCGGGTCGGGGTGGCGTTCGTTCATGGTCACGAGCGACGCCGTCACGATCGACGCCGTCTCGGGCGACCGTACTCCTCGGAACGACCGCACACGGCAGTCGACGTCGGGGTCAGGCCGTGGGCCCGTTGCCGAAGACGTACCCGACGCCGAGACCGAACACGAAGTCGAGGATCGACACCAGGATCATCATGACGACGACGAACACGAGCACGACGCCCGTGTAGCTGAAGAGTTCCTTGCGAGTCGGCGTCACGACCTTGCGCAGTTCGCCGATCACCTGGCGGATGAAGAGCACGATGGCAGCGATGGGCCCGCGGCGCTCGGCCCGGTCCTGCTTCGCCTTGGCGACGACGTCGTCCGCCGTCGTCTCCATGTCTTTGCTCGCCAACTTCTACCCTTCCAGAGTTGCAGGGCGGACAGGACTCGAACCTGCAACCTGCGGTTTTGGAGACCGCTGCTCTACCAATTGAGCCACCGCCCTTCGGACACGGTTCGTCACCGATCCGCGTTCCGGTGGACGAGTCTACGGGAGTCCGTCACACGGTGTCCACTTGGCCCCTTCCACGGCGTGCCGCGCCGGTAGGCTGGGCCCGTGAGCACCGCAGCCCCAGGCCCCGAGTCCACCGCCCACGTGTCCGTCGACACCCTCGCCACCGCGCCGGCCGATCGTCCGCGCATCGCGTCCCGCATCGCGGCCATCGCCGAGTCCGCGACGCTCAAGGTCGACGCGAAGGCCAAGGCACTCAAGGCCGCCGGCCGTCCGGTGATCTCGTTCGCCGCCGGCGAGCCCGACTTCGCGACCCCGCAGCACGTGGTCGACGCGGCCGTCGCTGCCGCGCAGGACCCGAAGAACCACCGCTACACGCCCGCGACCGGCCTGCCCGAACTCAAGCAGGCCATCGCCGACAAGACCGCCCGGGTGTCCGGCGTCACCGTCGACCCGTCGCAGGTCATCGTCACGAACGGTGGCAAGCAGGCGGTCTACCAGGCGTTCCAGACCATCGTCGACGCCGGTGACGAGGTCCTGCTGCCCGCGCCGTACTGGACCACCTACCCCGAGGCCATCCGGTTGGCCGGCGGCGAGCCCGTCGAGGTCTTCGCCGGCAGCGACCAGGACTACCTGGTGACCGTCGAGCAGCTCGAGGCCGCCCGCACCCCGGCGACCAAGGCGCTGCTGTTCTGCTCGCCGTCGAACCCCACGGGCGCCGTGTACTCCGCCGAGCAGACCCGGGCGATCGGCGAGTGGGCGCTCGAGCACGGCATCTGGGTGATCAGCGACGAGATCTACCAGGACCTGGTGTACGACGGGGTCCGCTTCGCCGGCATCCTGGCCGAGGTCCCCGCCCTCGCCGACACCACGATCCTGGTGAACGGCGTCGCGAAGACCTACGCGATGACCGGCTGGCGCGTCGGGTGGTTCATCGGCCCGGCCGACGCCGTCAAGGCCGCGTCGAACCTGCAGTCGCACCTGTCGTCGAACGTCTCGAACGTGTCGCAGCGCGCCGCGATCGCCGCCCTCACCGGTCCGCAGGAGCCCGTCGCCGCCATGCGCGAGGCCTTCGACCGCCGGCGGAAGGCCATCGTGGACGGCCTCAACGCGATCCCGGGCTTCCGCACGCCGACCCCGCAGGGCGCCTTCTACGTCTACCCGGACGTCACCGCACTGCTCGGTCGCGAGTGGGCCGGCACCACCCCGACGACCACGCTCGAACTGGCCGACCTGATCCTCGAGCACGCCGAGATCGCGGTCGTGCCGGGTGAGGCCTTCGGCCCCTCCGGCTACCTGCGCCTGTCGTACGCCCTGGGCGACGACGACATCGCCGAGGGCGTCGCCCGGCTGGCGGAGTTCTTCGCGTAGAGCTCGGGAGTGCAGAACGGGCCACCTCGTCGAGGTGGCCCGTTCTGCGTGCCGGGAGGCCCGTGGTGCGTCGTGCTCGTCCGTCCCGTCGCGCGGACGATCAGCCGAGCAGGTCCCCCACCACGACGGGTTCCGGGACGAGCGAGACACCGAAGCGGTTCAGCACGGTCACCTGCACGAACCGTGCAAGCTCGGCCACCTGCGCCGCCGTCGCCCCGCCGCGGTTCGTGAGCGCGAGGGTGTGCTTGGACGAGATCGCGGCGCGGGAGCCCGGCACCGCGTACCCGCGGTGCACGCCGGCGTGCTCGATGAGCCACGCGGCACTGAGCTTGACGTCGTCGCCCGCGGGCCAGCGAGGCGCATCCGTCGGCAGGGTCTCTGCGAACGCCGGCGAGACGATCGGGTTCGTGAAGAACGACCCTGCGCTCCAGGTGTCGTGGTCGTCCCCGTCGAGCACCATGCCCTTCGAGCCGCGCAGCCGCAGGACCTCGTCACGGACGGTCGTGGGCGGCACGAGCGCACCGAGCTCGACCCCGAGCGAACCGGCGAGCTGCGCGTACCGCACGGGCACACCGCGCTCACCCGCGAGCCCGAGTCGGAACTCGACCGTCAGCACGACACCGCGCCGACCGTGCTTGAGGGTCGACGTTCGGTAGCCGAGCGCCAGCTCGGCTGCGGGGACCCACGCGCGCTCCCCCGTGGCTGCATCGAGGAACTCGACGCGGGTGAGCACGTCGGCGAGCTCGACCCCGTAGGCGCCGATGTTCTGCACCGGGGACGCACCGACGGTGCCCGGGATGCCGCTGAGGGCCTCCAGGCCGGTCCAGCCGTTCGCGACGGTCGTGGCGACGAACGGGTCCCACGGCTCCCCCGCGGCGACGCGGACGGTGACACCGTCGGCGTCACGGTCGGCGTCGATGCCCGTCGTCCGGACCAGCACGACGGTGCCGTCGAAGCCCTGGTCGGCGACGAGCAGGTTGCTGCCGCCGCCGAGGACGAGCCACTCGTGGTCGTCGAAGGCGTCGAGCGCTTGGGCGACGAGCTCGTCGGTCGTCTCCGCCGTGAGCAGCCGGGTGGCGGCCCCGCCGACGCGGAGCGTCGTCAGGTCGGCCAGCACCGGCTCGGACACGGTCAGCGGAACACCACCGTGACCTGCGCCTTGCCGAGCACGGTCTGCCCGGCGGCGGTCACGGTGAGGTCGATGCGCTTCGGCCGGCCGTCCTCGTCGACGGTGGCGACCTTCGCGACGATGCCGACGGTGGCACCCTGCTCCGGGTCGACGACGACGGGGCGCGTGAAGCGGACGCCGTAGCCCGCGACCCAGCCGCTGTCGCCGAGCCACTCGGCGACCGGCTGCACGGCGATGCCCATCGTGAGCATGCCGTGGGCGAGCACACCCGGCAGGCCGACCGAGGCGGCGACGTCGTCGCGGTAGTGGATCGGGTTGAAGTCGCCCGAGGCGCCGGCGTACCGGACGAGCGAGTCGCGCGTGATGTGCACGTCGCGCTCGGCGACGACGGTGCCGACCTCGAGCGCGGTGGCGGGTGCGGCGGTCATGCGTCGTCTCCTCGGACCACGAGGGTGGAGGTCGCCGTGACGACGTGCTCCCCCTCGGCGTCGTTCATGGTGCTCTGGGCGGTGACCATCGCGTTGCCGCCGAGGGTCTTCACGCTGGTGACCGTCAGGGTGGCGGTGAGCTCGTCACCGGCGACGATCGGCCGGTCGTAGGTGAAGGACTGCTCGCCGTGGACGACGCGGGAGAAGTCGATGCCGGCGTCGGGCTCGTTCAGGAGCTGCGCGAGCGTGGCCTCCTGCACGACGACGGCGAACGTCGGGGGTGCGACCACGTCGGCGTACCCGGCGGCACGTGCGGCGTCCGGATCGTGGTGGACCGGGTTGGTCGCGAAGACCGCACGCGAGAACTCGCGCACCTTCTCGCGGCCGACCAGGTAGGGCTGGGCCGGCGGGAACGTCCTGCCGACGAGCTCGGGGTTCACTGACACCACGGCAGTCTACCGAGGCCCGTCCGGGGGCCGGTGATCCATGAGAACGCATCAGCTAGACTGTCTGAGACCGATTCGGGGGAATCGGGGCGTGCCGTTCGGCACGGGTTCGTTCGGGACGGGGAGGGCCGATGGACACCACGACGGAGTTCGCCGTGCACACGGGAGACCGGTGCACCGCCATGGAGGTCGCGGCCGCTGCGCTGCGCCGCACGGGCCACCACGTCGAGTCGACGGGTGGCACGATGACCGCGACGGCGGGCAGCCGGACGCTCACCATCCTGCTCGGTGCGCTCGTCCAGCCGGCCCGGGAGTACCGCCGGTACGAGCTGTCGACCGTCGTGGACGGTGCCACCACCACGATCACCCTGCGCCGAGCCGGGCACGGGACGGCCGTGTCCGGCGGCAGCATCGGGGCGAACCGTCGTCGCGCCGCATGGCAACAGGTCACCGCCGCGGTCGAGGACGCGTTCCGTGCCGCCGGGGTGCTCGCGACGCGGACGGACACGGGCTCCCACCGCACGCAGTAGGCGGCCGGACGCCTCCCGGCGGGTGGCCGCGCGGCGCACCGCCACGGGAGCGGTCACCGTGGACCCGGTCAGCCATCTAGGTTGGGCCCGGGGCCCCGGAAAGGAACCGCCATGAGCATGGAGAGCGCAGCCTGGAGCTCGCTGTACAAGATCTCGTCCGCGCAGGGCGGCAAGCACGGGTTCTCCCGCGCGTCCGTCCGGCGGATCCTGACGTTCGCGGTGCCGTACCGGGCGAAGCTGCTGGTCTTCATCGGTCTCTCCGTCGTCGGCGCCTTCCTCGCGGTCGCGACGCCGGTCCTCGCCGGTCAGGTGGTCGACGTCATCGTCGCCCGCGGTGAGGTCTCGACGATCGTCCGGTTGGCCGTGGTCATCGCCCTGGTGGCCGTGGCCGACGCCGCCGTGTCGTTGACCACGCGCTGGTACTCGGCACGGATCGGCGAGGGCGTGATCCTGGACCTCCGCACCGCTGTCTTCGACCACGTGCAGAAGATGCCGATCGCGTTCTTCACCCGCACCCGGACCGGTGCGCTCGTGAGCCGCCTCAACAACGACGTGATCGGCGCCCAGCAGGCCTTCAGCGGCACGCTGTCCGGCGTGGTCACGAACCTCGTGGCGCTGGTCCTCACCCTGATCGTCATGCTCAGCACCTCGTGGCTCGTGACGGTGCTCGCCGTCGTCATGCTCCCGGTGTTCCTGGTCCCCGCGCGCCGGATGGGCAGCCGCCTCGCCGCACTGCGTCGCGAGGCCGCCGACCACAACTCCGCGATGAGCACCCAGATGACCGAGCGCTTCTCGGCACCCGGCGCCACCCTCGTCAAGCTGTTCGGCCGGCCCGACGAAGAGGCCGAGGAGTTCCGCGTGCGCGCCGCCCGGGTCCGCGACATCGGTGTCCGGACCGCGATGCTGCAGTTCGTCTTCTTCACCGCGCTGATGCTCGTCTCCGCGCTCGCCCTCGCGCTGGTCTACGGGCTCGGCGGCTTCCTCGCGCTCGCCGGCCGCCTGGACACCGGTGAGGTCGTCACCCTGGCGCTCCTGCTCACCCGGCTGTACGCCCCGCTGACGAGCCTGGCGAACGCCCGGGTCGAGATCATGAGCGCCGTGGTCAGCTTCGAGCGCGTCTTCGAGGTACTCGACCTCGAACCACTCATCCAGGAGCAGCCCGACGCGGTCACCATCCCCGACGGCCCGGTCTCCGTCGAGTTCGACGACGTCCGGTTCGCCTACCCGTCCGCCGACAAGGTTTCCCTCGCCTCGCTCGAGGAAGTCGCGACGCTCGACACCCGTGGCGGCGAGGAGGTGCTGCACGGCCTGTCCTTCCGGATCGAACCGGGGCAGACCGTCGCCCTGGTCGGCTCGTCCGGAGCCGGCAAGTCCACGGTCGCGCAGCTGCTCTCGCGCCTGTACGACGTCGACAGCGGCGCCGTGCGTCTGGCCGGCACGGACGTCCGCGACGTCACGTTCGCCTCGATGCGGCACACCCTCGGCATGGTGACGCAGGACGGTCACCTGTTCCACGAGACCATCCGCTCCAACCTGCGGTTCGCGCGGCCCGAAGCGACCGAGGACGAGGTGTGGGACGCCGTCCGCCGTGCGCGGCTCGAGCCGCTCATCCGGTCCCTCCCCGACCAGCTGGACACCATGGTGGGTGAACGCGGCTACCGGCTCTCCGGGGGCGAGCGCCAGCGGATGACGATCGCCCGGCTCCTGCTCGCCCAGCCGCGCGTCGTCATCCTCGACGAGGCGACGGCGGCGCTCGACTCGACGTCCGAGGCAGCGGTGCAGGCAGCACTCGGCGAGGCGCTCGAGGGACGGACGGCGATGGTGATCGCGCACCGGCTCTCGACGATCCGCAGCGCGGACGTGATCCTCGTGGTCGAGGACGGCTCGATCGTGGAGCGGGGCACGCACGACGAACTGCTGGCCGCGGGTGGCCGGTACGAGGAGCTGCACCGCACCCAGTTCGCCGCGCAGGAGAACGTCGCGGCCGACGTGCCGGCGGCGGACTGAACGCGCGGCGGGTGGTCCCAGCGGTCGAAGTGGGGCCGGCAACAGAGAAGGCCCCCTGACCCAGGGATCCTGGACGAGAGGGCCTTGCGTGTAGCGAGGGCGGGACTTGAACCCGCGACCCCACGATTATGAGTCGTGTGCTCTAACCAACTGAGCTACCCCGCCAGAGATCCGGAGCGGCACGCGCACCGGGTCGGAGCCCCGAGTCAGGATTGAACTGACGACCCCCTCCTTACCATGGAGGTGCTCTACCACTGAGCTATCGGGGCGATGTGCCGCGAACGGCACCACACGAGGATAGCAGACCTCCGACGCTGCTCCGGAACCGGACGAGACGCCCGGGCGTGCCGCGTCGTGGGCCGCTAGTTCGCGTTGGTCTTGAGCCACGCCAGCGGGTCCACCGGGACCCCGTCGACGTGCACCTCGAGGTGCAGGTGCGGGCCCGTGGAGTTGCCCGTGCTGCCGACGAGACCGAGGATGTCGCCGACCTCGACGTGCTGGCCGGTGACCACCTTGAAGGAGTTGTCCTCCATGTGGCCGTAGACGCTGACGAACTGCTTGCCGTCCACGTCGTGCTCGACCCAGACGTCGTTGCCGAAGCCGCCGTCGTTCGCCTGCACCTTGATGACGGTGCCGGCGGCGATGACGCCGATCGGGGTGCCCTCGCCCGGGGCGAAGTCGACGCCCATGTGGTTCGTCGAGCAGAACGAGCACCCGGCGACCTGGCGTCCGCCGAAGCCCGAGGTGATCGGGACACCCGTCAGGAACGGCCACTGGATCGTGCCGGTCGGGTCGTTCGTGAAGCTGGAGGAGTCGACGTTCGCGTACTGCGTGGCGTCCGAGACCGTGAACTGGTCGCGCGCGGTCGACCCGTCAGCAGCGGCACCGACCTGCATCGACTGGGTGGCACCCGAGCTGGCGCGGGCCGCGGTCGAGCCGGACTCGGGCACCCAGAGCGCCTGGGCCGGCAGCGAGGTCGAGACGACCAGGCCGGCCGCGAAGAGCAGGGCGCCGACCGCGGTCACACGGGAGGCCGACCGGCGGAACGACGCACCACGCTTCGGGGCCGGTGCGCTGGCGGGGGTGCTGGAACGGATGTGGCGGGTCGCCCGGTCGACCGGGGCCTTCGGTGCCGGACGGCTGGTGCGACGACGCGACGCGGGGACCTGCCCGGCCACCCGACGCGGCTGCGACACCGACGGGGCGGGAGCAGCCGGCTGCGCGTGCACGACGGGCGAGGTGGGGGCCGGCGGCGTCACGATGCGGGAGGCCGGGCGCACGGGCGACGCCGGTGCGAGGTCGATCGGCGACACGGGGGCCGCGGGGGTTCCCGGCGTGGCCGCACCGATCACGTCGTCGAAGCTCGGACCCGTCGAGTCCTGCGCCACGACCGCACCCCTTGCAGCTGCTCGCTCTGCCTCGATCCGAGCGCGTCGGGTCTGGTGGACGACCGGGGTGGCGGCGTCGACGGAACCGTCGGTGGGAGCGGACGACAGAGGAGTACGGGGCATGCGTGCGGTGGCGATCCTGATCGGAGAAGGGCTCACTCGTTGGTAACGAGCAGGTAACGGGACCTGAGCACGCTAGCAGGAGACGTCGCAGGTCGCCAGTCGTGGTCATGTCCTCCCGGCACCCCCAGACCTGGGGTTCGGCGCGTCCTCAGGCCCGCACGGCTCCGAGTGCACCGGCCTCGAGCCCACGCACGAGGGCCTCGAGCTCGTCGGCGACGGCGGGGCTCGCGAACAGGAAGGAGCGGGTCCCCCCGGCCTCCCAGATGCGGATCGCCGCGCCGGCCTCCTGCGCGACGAGGGCCCCGCCCGCCATGTCCCACGGGTTGATCCCGCGCTCGTAGTACGCGTCCACCACGCCCGCCCCGACGGCGCAGCAGTCGAGCGACGCCGCTCCCCCGCGGCGGATGTCCCGCACCTCGCCGATGAGCCCGGCGAGCACCGCGACCTGCTCGCGGCGACGGTCGGCCGTGTACCCGAACCCGGTGGCGACGAGCGTCTCGGCGAGCGAACCAGGCGTGGCGACGGACAACGGTTCCCCGTCACGGGTCGCACCCTGGCCGACCGCCGCCCGGAAGACGGTGCCCGTCGCCGGCGCCACGACGACGCCCGCGATCGACTCCCAGGTCATCGGGTCGGGTGCTCCACGCACGACGCCGATGCTCACGCCGTACTCGGCGCTGCCGTACAGGTAGTTGACCGTGCCGTCGATCGGGTCCACCACCCAGGTGATGCCCGAGGCGCCGGAGGCCGACCCGGACTCCTCACCGTGGAAGGCGTCGTCCGGTCGGGCCTCGGCGATGCGGGCGCGGATGAGTGCCTCGACCTCACGGTCGGCGGCCGTGACCACGTCGACGATGCTCGACTTCCGGTCCGCGACCTCGACCCCCTCGGCGCGGCGCCGTGCGGCCAGCGCCGCTGCATCACGGGCGATCGACTCGGCGAGGTCGGCGAACTGGGACGGGGTGAGGTCGGATGCCATGCACCCATCCTCCCGGAAACACCACCGGCCCCGTCCGCAGTGGACGGGGCCGATCAGATGGTGGCAAGTGAGGGATTCGAACCCCCGAAGGCTACGCCGGCTGATTTACAGTCAGATCCCTTTGGCCGCTTGGGTAACTTGCCATGCGCACCCAGCCGGTGTGATCACCAACCGAAGGCGCGCACAAAAGCATAGCGGATGGCTGACGGTGGTCGTGACCACCGCGAGCCGATCCGCGCGAGCGGAACCGCGCCTCCTGTCCGCCGTTAGGCTGTTCCGCATGGCAGACAGTTCCTTCGACGTGGTCAGCAAGGTCGACAAGATGGAGGCGGAGAACGCCCTCAACCAGGCGGCCAAGGAGATCGAGCAGCGGTACGACTTCAAGGGCGCCGACGCCTCGGTCGCGTTCAGCGGCGAGGACGTCCTCATCAAGGCGAACTCGGAAGAGCGCGCCAAGGCCGTCCTCGACGTGCTGCAGAGCAAGGCGATCAAGCGGAACATCAGCCTGAAGAGCCTCGACGCCGGCGACCCGTACCCCTCGGGCAAGGAGTACCGCATCGAGGTGAAGTTCAAGAACGGCATCGAGCAGGACGTGGCGAAGAAGATCGGCGCGTTCCTGCGGGCCAACGCCCCGAAGACGGTGAAGAGCCAGATCCAGGGCGACGAGCTCCGCGTCTCGTCGAAGAGCCGTGACGACCTGCAGAACACGATCCAGCTCCTCAAGGGTGAAGAGTTCGACGTCCCGTTGCAGTTCATCAACTTCCGCTGACCAGCGGCCCCTGCGAACGACACCCGACACCGGCACCCCGTGGAGCACTGGCTCAGCGTCGTCATCACCGTCCTGCTCGTCCTGCTGGACCTGGCGATCCGCGTCTTCTCGATCATCTACGTCCCGATCAACCGGAAGCCGCAGACCGCGACGGCGTGGCTGCTCGCGATCTTCCTCATCCCCTACATCGGCTTCATCGTCTTCCTGGTCATCGGGTCGACGAAGCTCCCCCGCGCCCGTCGCGAGAAGCAGACCGAGATCAACGCGTACATCCTCGAGCAGACCGAGGGCATCGAGCGGGTCCGCCGTGACCACCCGTGGCCCGCGTGGCTCGAGAGCGTCACGCGGCTGAACCGCGAACTCGGTGCGATGCCGTTGGTCGGTGGCAACTCCGCGGAGCTCTACCCCGACTCCGAGGAGTCCATCGCCGAGATGACCCGGGCGATCGACCAGTCCCGCCGGTTCGTGCACGTCGAGTTCTACATCGCGACCCTCGACGACACCACGCGCCCGTTCTTCGAGGCACTCGCGCGGGCGCAGGCACGGGGCGTCACCGTGCGGTTCCTGCTCGACCACTGGGCGAGCCGCGGCTACCCGGGCTACAAGGACACCCTGTCGTTCATGGACCAGGCGGGCATCGAGTGGCACCTGATGCTGCCCCTCCTGCCGCTGCAGGGGAAGTTCCAGCGCCCCGACCTCCGCAACCACCGGAAGATCATGGTGATCGACGGCTCGGTCGCGTTCACCGGCTCGCAGAACCTGATCGACGCGTCCTACGACATCAAGTCCCACGTCGAGAAGGGCATGGTCTACAAGGACCTGTTCGCCCGGTTCGAGGGACCGGTCGTCGCGGGGCTCAACGCCCTGTTCGTCACGGACTGGTACAGCGAGACCGACGAGCTGCTGCTGCGCGAGAGCGACCCCGTCCAGCGGGCCGACCGCGGCGACGCGCTCGACTGCCAGGTGGTGCCGTCCGGCCCGGGCTTCGACGGCGAGAACAACCTGCGCCTGTTCAACGCGCTGCTCTACTCGGCGCAGCAGAAGGTCTCGATCACGTCGCCGTACTTCGTGCCGGACGACTCGATGCTCTACGCCATCACCACGACGGCGCAGCGCGGGGTCGACGTCGAGCTGTTCGTCGGCGAGATGGGCGACCACGCCATGACGTGGCACGCACAGCGCTCGTACTACGAGGGACTGCTCCGCGCCGGTGTGCGGATCTGGCTGTACCGTGCGCCGACGATCCTGCACGCGAAGCACTTCACCATCGACGACGAGGTGTCGGTGATCGGGTCGAGCAACATGGACATGCGCTCGTTCAGCCTGAACCTCGAGGTCTCCGTGATGGTGCGCGGTCACCGCTTCGTGGACGCCCTGCGCGAGGTGCAGGAAGCGTACAAGGAGCACAGCGTCGAGCTCACGCTCGACGCGTGGGTCGACCGTCCGCGCCGGTCCAAGGTGCTCGACAACGTCGCGCGGCTCACGGCGGCGCTGCAGTAGCCGTCTGGAGGCCCGGTGCGGGTCCGCCAGGTGCGCTCAGCGCATCGGGACGAGGGATGCCAGGGCCCCGACCACCCGCTCGAGCGGGCCGCGGCCGAGGAACCGCCGCCACAGCATCGCGAAGACCACCGAGCCGAGGGCGAACCAGCCCCAGGCCTCGGCCGACTCGGGGTACGTCGGCAGCATCGCGATGACCACGAGGTGCCCCGAGTACACCGTCAGCGGCATCGACCCCACGGCCGCCAGGGGGAACGCGATCCGCTCGGCGACGCGCCCGCGGCCGTCGAACACGAGCAGGCAGAGGGCGATGACGGCGACCGCCACCCCGGCCGTCCCGACCACGTCGACGACCGACGACGAGTGGTCGCGCGGGGACAGGAACAGCTGCGCGAGAGCCTGGCCGGGTGTCGAGGCCTCGCCCGCGGACGGGACCCCGGGGAATGCCAGGGCCGCGTCGTCGGGCAGCGGGGCGAGGACGGACCCGGCGACGTACGCGGTGGCGGCGACCAGTGCGCCGGACGCCAGGAGCAGGACCTGCCGGCCCCGTTCCTCCAGACCGGCCCGGGCGACCACGAGCCCCACCAGGACGTACGCCAGGAAGGTGACCACGGGGTAGACCAGGCCGAGCTGGACGCCGATCATGCCGGCGTCCGCGTAGGCCGGCGCGATCGTCATCGCGGCGAGCGGCGACAGCACCGCGCAGAGCGCGGCGATGCCGAGCAGCGCCGCCGGTCGGACGCGGAGCACCGGGACCACCAGCAGGAACAGCACCCCGTAGGTCGGCAGGATCACGTACACGGGGGTGTCGAGCGCCATCAGGGCGAACCCGATGACGACGACCACCACGGCGCGGATCGCGAGCCGGGCACGGATGCGGCCGATGGTGGGCGGGCCGGGCGGGTCGGTGCGGCCGCTCGTCAGACCGATCGAGACGCCGGCGAGGACCGCGAACAGCGTGGACGGGCGCCCGTGGGCGACGGCGGTCCAGGTGGCCGGGTCGGTCCAGTCGAGCTGCTCCGCGATGCCACCGATGTGTGCGGCCATCATGCCGAGCAGCGCGACCGCACGGGCCACGTCGACGCCCTGCAGCCGCATCCCCGACGCGGCCGCGCCCCGCACCGCTGTGGGCGGGACGGGGCGCGTGTCGGTCATGGTCGTCAGCTCGTCGGGGTGTCGACGCGTCCGAGCGAGACCTCGATCATCTCGTCGCGCGGCACGACCTTGATGCGCTCGCGCCCGTCGACCGCACCGAGTGCCTGCTCGTGGGTGTCGAGGTGGTGCCAGCCCTCGAGGTCGGTGTACTCGACACCGCGCTCGCGGAGCAGGGCCGGGATGGCCTCGTCGGAGGGGTCCTCCGGCGTCCACCAGCTCGCCTGGTCGTTGACGATGTGCTGGACGGTCTCCATCGCGTCGGACTTCGTGTGCCCGATGAGCCCGACCGGACCGCGCTTGATCCAGCCGGTGGCGTACACGCCGGGGATCTGCTGGTTGTCGTCGTCGAGGACCTGGCCCTCGTGGTTCGGGATGACACCGTGCCGCTCGTCGAACGGCACACCGGGGAGCGGGGAACCGAAGTACCCGACCGCGCGGTAGGCGGCCTGGATCGGGATCTCGCGGATCTCGCCGGTGCCCTCGACGCCGCCCTCGCCGTTCGGACGGGTGCGCTCGTAGCGGATGGCGGTCAGCTTGCCCTGCTCGTCGCCGACGAACTCGATCGGCTTCGCGTAGAAGTGCAGGTGGAGCCGGCGGCTGGCCTGGCCGACCTCGCGCGTGCGCCACTGCTCGAGGACACGGTTGATCACCATGACCTGCTTGTTCGTCGCGATCGCGGTCTTCGACGCCTCGTCGTGGTCGAAGTCCTCGTCGTAGACCACCATGTCGACGTCACGGACCTCGCCGAGCTCGCGGAGCTCGAGCGGCGTGAACTTCACCTGTGCCGGGCCGCGGCGGCCGAAGACGTGCACGTCCGTGACGGGCGATGCCTTGAGGCCCTCGTAGACGTTCGCGGGGATCTCGGTCGGCAGCAGGTCGTCGGCGTGCTTCGCCAGGATGCGGGAGACGTCGAGGGCGACGTTGCCGACGCCGATGACCGCGACGCTCTCCGCGTTCAGCGGCCAGGTGCGCGGGACGTCCGGGTGGCCGTCGAACCAGCTCACGAACTCGGCGGCGCCGTACGAGCCGTCGAGGTCGACACCGGGGATGTCGAGGTCGGCGTCCTTGATCGCGCCGGTCGAGAACACGACCGCGTTGTAGTGCTTCTTGAGGTCCTCGAGGGTGATGTCCTCGCCGTAGCGGACGTTGCCGAACAGCCGGACGACACCGCGGTCGAGGACGTCGCGCAGGGCGTTGATGATGCCCTTGATGCGCGGGTGGTCGGGGGCGACGCCGTACCGGACCAGACCGTAGGGCGCGGGGAGCTGCTCGAACAGGTCGATCGACACGTCGTAGCCGTGGGCCTCGCGCAGCAGGATGTCCGCGGCGTAGATGCCGGCCGGGCCGGCGCCGACGATGGCGAGTCGGAGGGTGGGCACTGATCGTCTCCAGTTCGTTCGGGTGGGGGTTCCCGGGGGGCCTCCCGACCGGGCCGCAGTGCGTGCGCCGTCGGGAGGGGTGTTCAACGGCTTCGGTCGACGACGGAGTCCGCGAAGCGGGTGAGTGCCCGTTTCACGGTGCCGTCGGGGAGCGGGGCGAGGGCGGCGACGGCTTCGCGGGCCCAGGCGACGGCGACGGCTCGGGTCGCCGCGGTGGCCTCGTGCTCGCGGAGCGCGGCGACGGCCGACTGGTACGGCGCGGAGGCGACCACGTCGTCCGGTGCACCGTTGACGTCGCGCTCGATGCGCTCGACCAGGTGCTGCGCGGACGGGTCGGTCGCGGCCATCCGGCGCAGCTGCAGGACCGGCAGGGTGTCGACGCCGGCGCGCAGGTCGTTGCCGGCGATCTTGCCGGTCTTGTCCGTCGCGGGGGCGAGGTCGATGACGTCGTCGACGAGCTGGAAGGCCACGCCGACCTTCTCGCCGAAGGTACCGACGGCGTCCAGGTAGGCGCGGTCGGCACCGGAGAACATCACGCCGGCGCGGGCGGCGGTGGCGATGAGCGAGCCGGTCTTGTCGCTGAGCACCTGGATGTAGTGCTCGAGCGGGTCGTCGTCCGGCTGCGGCCCCGTGGTCTCGTGCAGCTGCCCCATGCAGAGACGTTGGAAGGTCTCGGCCTGCATCCGGATGCCCTCGGTGCCGAGGTCGGCGGTGATCAGGCTGGCGCGGGCGAAGAGCAGGTCACCGGTCAGGATCGCCACGTTGTTGCCGTAGGTGATCTGCGCGGCGGGGACCCCGCGGCGGACGGGCGCTTCGTCCATGACGTCGTCGTGGTACAGCGACGCCAGGTGCGTGGTCTCGATGCTCACCGCGGCCTTGACCACGGCGTCGGTCACGCCGTCACCGAGCTGGGCGATGAGGAGCGTCAGGGTCGGACGGATGCGCTTGCCACCGGCGGACAGCAGGTACCGGCTGGTGGTGTCGGCCAGGGTGTCGGTGGAGCGCATGGCGTCCTCGAGCCCCTGCTCGACGAGTTCGAGCCCGTCGTCGACCGCTGAGATGAAGCGTCGGTCGGCGGGCGTGGCGAACAACCGCTCGCCGATGCCCAGCGATGCGCGCAGGCTCGGCGCGCGACGTGCGACCGGGACGCTCGGATTCAAGTGCTGCTCCGTCTTCGGGGGTGGTGACCGGTCAGTCGGCGGCCGGGTCGACGCGCGGCTGCTCGCCGGTGTTCTGGTGGTCACGGCGGGCCTTCGCACGCCGTGCCGCGGACTCGCGCACCGTGTCGGCGACGGGCTTGCGGCCACGGTGCAGTGCGACGATACCGGCCGTCAGGTTGCGGTAGGCGACCACCGAGAAGCCGACACCGCGGAGCCACTGGGTGAGCACCTGCTGGTCGGGCCACGCGTCGATCGACTCGGCGAGGTAGCGGTAGGCGGCCGGGTTGCTGCTCGAGAGCCGCGCGATGCCCGGGAGCACGCGCTTCAGGTAGGTGCCGTAGCCGAGGCGCAGCAGGGCGCGGGGCGGCGTCGAGAACTCACAGATGACGACGCGACCACCGGGCTTCAGGACACGCAGCATCTCGGCGAGCGCCTGCTTCGGGTCGTTCACGTTGCGCAGCCCGAACGAGATCGTGACGGCGTCGAACGTGTCGTCGTCGAAGGGCAGCTGCTCGGCGTCGCCCTCGACGAAGGTGATCTCCGGGTGGCGTTCGCGGCCGACGGCGATCATGCCGGCGGACAGGTCGAGCGCGGTGACCTCGGCGCCCTTCTTGGCGAAGGCCGCTGCGCTGGTCCCGGTGCCCGCGGCGATGTCGAGGACCTTCTCGCCGGGCTGCGGGTCGACCGCGCGGACCGTCGCGACACGCCACAGCGGGGCGTTGCCCGCCGACAGGATGTCGTTCGTGAGGTCGTACTTGGCCGCGACGTCGTCGAACATCGCCGCCACCTCGTCCGGGCGCTTGTTCAGGTCCGCTCTGCTCACACGGTCAATCCTAGAGGTCCCGACCGAGCGTTCACCGGACTCGCAGCCACCCGGGCGGTGCGGGATCGGCGCGTAGCATCGGAGCCGTGACCCGAACCACCACGGCGGCGCCCCCGCTGACGGTCTCGACCCGGATCCTCGACGACCCGGGCGCCGTCCTCCGCCACACGCTCCGCGACCGTCCCCTTGCCTTCGTCCGGAACGGCGACGGCATCGTCGGCATCGGTGAGGCGCTCCGGTTCACCTTCACCGGCCCGGACCGGATGCGGGACGCCGCGGCCCTCTGGCGCAGCATCGTCGAGACCGCCGTCGTCGACGACCCGGTGCAGCTGCGCGGTTCGGGGCTCGTCGCGTTCGGGTCGTTCGCCTTCGCCGACGACTCCGCCGACGAGAGCGTGCTCATCGTGCCCCGGGTGGTCCTCGGTCGGCGGCGCGGCAAGGCCTGGCTGACCGCGATCGACACCACGCTCGGCGCGGAGCCCCTGGCCTTCACCCGGACCTCGGTCCCGGTCCCCCACGTCGGGCCGCACGTCTCCGTGGCCCTGCGTCCCGGGCACATCGACGAGGACACCTACGCCGCCGACGTGACCGAGGCGGTCCGCCGCATCGTGGCCGGGGACGCCCGCAAGGTCGTGCTCGCCCGCGACCTCGTCGGCACGCTGCCGCCGGGAGCCGATCGACGGGCGGTCCTGCTCGACCTCGCGGCCGCCTACCCGCAGTGCGTGACCTTCGCGGTGGACGGACTGGTCGGCGCCACCCCCGAGACCCTCGCCCGCACCGACGGCACACGGTTGACCGCACGGGTGCTCGCCGGCAGCGCCGCCCGGGGCACCGACGAGGTGTCCGACCGGGCCGCCGCCGAGGCCCTGGCCAGCAGTGCCAAGGACGTCGAGGAGCACACCTTCGCGATCGACAGTCTGCTCGCGGCCCTCGCACCGCTCGCGACGGACCTGCGCGCCGACGCCGAACCGTTCCGGCTGCAGCTGCCGAACCTGTGGCACCTGGCGACCGACGTGCAGGCCACGCTGCCGCCCGACACCACGTCGCTGGACGTCGCCGACGCCCTGCACCCGACGGCCGCGGTCGCCGGGACCCCGACGGACGTGGCCGTGCGGCTCGTCGCCGAGCTCGAGGGCGTCGACCGCGGCCGCTACGCCGGGCCGGTCGGGTGGATGAGCGCGACGGGCGACGGCGAGTGGATGCTCGCGCTCCGCAGCGCCCGGATCGACGACGACGGCACCGTCCGGGCCTGGGCGGGGGCCGGGATCGTCGCCGGTTCGGAGCCGGCGCGCGAGGTCGCCGAGACGGCCCTGAAGTTCCGGCCCATCGCTGACGCGCTGGCCTGAGGCAGCCGCGCGGCCGCCCAGCCACGCGACCCGCGCCGCCGTGCGGTCGGCGACAGCCGCTGGGTGGTCAGTCGGCCAGCGGGACCTCGATCACGACCCGCTCGGCCGGATCGGTGAGCACCCGCTCCAGGTCACCCCACGTCGCCGCCCGGCGGTACTCCCACCCGAGGCCCGTGACGACCCGTTCGACGTCGACGTGCTGCGGGGTCGACATCATCCGCCGCATGTCGGTTTCGGGCGTGGTCTTCGCCACCTCGAGCCCGCGGAAGATCGCGCCGCCGTGGTCGTTGCCGACGACGACCTGCACCCGGTGGGTGCGTTCCTCGGTCCCGGTGACGAAGGCTCCGAGGTCGTGCAGCAGCGTCAGGTCGCCGAGGAGCACGCGTGTGGTGCCGACGGAGGCCGAGGACTGTTCGAGCGCCGCGGCGATGCCGAGTGCGGTCGAGACGGTGCCGTCGATACCCGCGAGCCCGCGGTTCGCGTGCACCCGGATCTTCTTGCCGAGCACCCGGGCGTCGGCTTCACGGATGAGCTGCGACGCCCCGAGGACCAGCCGGTCGTGCGGCCAGGTCACGCCCCAGACGGCCTCGGCGAGCATGGCCCGGTCGACGGGTCGGCGACGGAGCGCGACCTCGTCACGCAGGAACTTGTTCCGCTCGGCGCGGTCGGCGGAGCGCTTGGCGTCGAGGTCCGGGCCGGCGTCGCCGTCCCCCAGTATCCGGCGGCTGGCGCCGACCCAGCGGCCGACCCACGCACGGTGCTCCGGCCGGGTGCGGCCCGTCACGCGGACGTCGGAGACGAAGGTGGTCACGGCGTCCGGTCGGGAGGTACGGGCCGGGTCGAAGGGGTCGGCCGCCGGTCCGCGGACGACGATCGTCTCGACCCCGTCGCGCTGCAGGAGCGCGGGGACCTCTCTGCTGAGGGTCGGGTGGCCGAGCACGACGGCGCGGCGGACGGCGCCACCGTGGTCGGCGTCGCGCAGGAGTTCGCGGTAGGCCACGACCAGGTTGCGGCCGAAGCGCGCGCCGCTCGAGACCTCGGCGAGGAGCGGCGCCCCGAGTTCCCAGGCGATCCGCTCGGCGTCCTCGCCGGCATCGTGCCCGGCGATGACGACGGTGCCCGGCTCGTCGTCCGGGGTGAGTTCGGCGACCGGCAGACCCGTGTGCGCCCGGCGGGTCGCGAACGCCAGGTCGACCTCGTCCTCGGGCACGGGGCTGACGTGCTCCGGGGCGAGTCCTGCGGACAGCGGCTCACGGAACGCCACGTTGAGCTGCGCGGGACCGGGCTGTCCGGTGTGCCCGGCCGCGGCGGCGACGACCTGTCGGGCGAGGGTGCGCAGGGTGTCGCGGACCGAGGCGTCGACGCCGTTCGCCGACGGGGCCTCGACGTCGCGGACGAAGGCGACGGCCTGGCCGAACATTCCTGGCTGGACGGTGGTCTGGTTGCTGCCGATGCCGCGCAGTTCATCGGGGCGGTCGGCGCTCAGCACGATCATCGGCACGCCGGAGTGGTGTGCCTCGAGCACGGCGGGGTGCAGGTTCGCCACCGCGGTGCCCGACGTCGTCACCACCGCTGCGGGTCGGTGCGTCTCGACCGCGAGCCCGAGTGCGAAGAACCCGGCGGTCCGTTCGTCCAACCGCACGTGCACGGTCAACCCGCCGGCGCGCTCGAGGGCGACCGCCGCGAGGGCGAGTGCCTGGGAACGCGAACCGGGGCTCACCACGACGTCGGTGACGCCGGCACGCACGAGTTCCTGCAGGAGGGCGAGCGCGGTGTCCGTCGCCGGGCTGCCCGAACCGGCGGGGCCGTCAGCGATCGGTGCGGCCGTCGTCGTCGCGCTCGTGGAACTGGTCTTCGAGGTCTCGGAGGGTCGCGTCGTCCTGGTCCTTGTCCGTGAGGGTGGTGCCCGGCTCCGGCGTGGTGCCGAGGAAGTCCGGGTCGTCTTCGGGTCCACGGTACCGGGCAGACGCACCGGGGTCGGCCGCCGGGGTGCGACCGAGCAGGAACCAGAGGACGCCGCCTAGGACGGGCAGGATGATCACGAGCAGCAGCCACACGCCGCGACGCAGGGAACGGACGCGCTGACGGGGCATCGTGCCGCAGTCGATGGCCGCGTACACCGTGAAGGCGACGGCGGCCACGGCGACGATCAACCACAAGCGGACCATGTGGTGAAGTCTAGGTCGCGACCCTGTGATGCCCCTGCCGGTCGGCGCTCCGTAGACTCACCGTGTGAAAGCGTGGCTCCTGTACACCCTGGCTCGGCTCGGCATCTTCGTGGTGGCGCTCGTGCTCCTCCTGCTCCTGACGCCGATGCCGTGGTACTGGGCGACGATCGTGGCCGCCCTGGTGGGCCTGCTCATCTCGTACATCGCCCTGTCCGGACTGCGCACGCAGGTGGCCCTGAGCCTGGCGAACCGCCGCGGCACCCCGGAGCGCGACGCGGACTCGGACTTCGAGGACGACTTCGTCGACGCCGCCGACTCCGACGCCGCGGCCACCCCCACCGTCCGTCCGGTGTCCGACGCCGACCGGCACGAGGCGCGCCGGGACACCGACGCCGACTGATCAGACGGAGCCGGGGCGGGGCCGTCCGGTCGAGCAGCCGGAACGGCTACGGCTGGACGGCCAGGGTGATCCCGAGCACCACGCCGAAGGCGAGCGAGGCGAACGACGACAGCTGCAGGGCCGTGATGAGCTCGCGGGGCTTCCGTGACGACACACCGATCGCCAGTGCCGGCAGCGCCAGCAGCAGCGAGAAGTACGTGAAGCCGGTGCGGAAGTACAGCAGCACGAACCAGAGCAGCACGACGTACGGCAGCATCAGGAACAGGCCGTACAGGACGCGGGCCACCGGACGGCCGACGACCACGGCGAGCGTGCGTTTGCCCGCCAGCTGGTCCTCGTCGATGTCGCGGATGTTGTTCACCATCAGGACCGCACAGGCGAAGAACCCGGCGGCCACCGCGGCTGCCCAGCCGCTGACCGTGACCTCGCGGATCTGCACGAACTGGGTGCCGAGCACGGCGACCAGCCCGAAGAAGACGAAGACGAAGACCTCGCCCAGGGCGTTGTACCCGTACGGCTTCTTGCCGCCCGTGTAGAACCAGGCGGCGACGATGGCGGCGGCCCCCACGAGCAGCAGCCACCACAGCTGGGTGAGCAGCACGATGACCAGGCCGGCGACCGCGGCCAGGCCGAAGAACGTCAGGGCGACGGTGAGCACGGTCCGGGGCTTGGCCAGACCGGCTCCGGTGAGTCGTGCCGGGCCGACGCGGTACTCGTCGGTGCCGCGGACCCCGTCGGAGTAGTCGTTGCTGTAGTTCACACCGATCTGCAGGAACAGCGCCACGGCCAGGGCGAGCAGCGCGACGGCGAGGTGGCCGTCCTTCGCCAGGTAGTCGCCGAAGTCGCCGGGCTCCCCGCTGTCGACGAACGCGACGGCGGTGCCGAGCACGACCGGGACGACACCGAGGGTCAGGGTGCGCAGGCGTGCGCCGCCGATCCAGTCGCGCGCGGTCGCCTTCCGCTTGGTGCGGGCGGGGGCAGCGGCCTTCGCCGGGTTGCCGGACCGGCCCTGCTTCTGCGTCGAGTTCTTCGTTCGTGCCACGAGCACCGATCATATTGCCGATGCGCCGCCCGGCCGCTCGCGGTCCCTACGGGCGGCCCGGCTCCACGAGCGCCTGCACGGCCCGACGGTCGGGTTTGCCCGACGACAGCATCGGGATGCGGTCCAGCACGACGACGTCCGCCGGCCGGGCGGCTCGGCCCAGGGTGGCTCCGACGTGCGCACGCACGGCATCGAGGTCGAGCGGCTGCTCGGTGACGACGACCGGGACCTCGCCCCACTCCCCCGCCGAGCGCCGGGCGACGACAGCGGTCTCCTGCCCGGGCAGCCCGCGGACGAGCCGTTCGACCGCACCGAGCTGGACCTTCTCGCCGCCGGAGATCACCACGTCGTCGAGGCGTCCGAGCACGCGGACCACGCCGTCGGACAGGGACGCCGTGTCCCCGGTCCGGTACCAGCGCAGCCCGTCCCGCTCGACGAAGGCCGACGCCGTGCGGGCGTCGTCGTCCAGGTACCCCTCGGCGAGCATCGGCCCCGCCAGGTGCAGCTCGCCGTCGACCAGCGCGGTGCGAACCGTCCCGAACGGGACGCCGTCGTACACGCATCCGCCGCTCGTCTCGCTCGCACCGTACGTCGTCACGACCCGGACCCCGGCGTCGAGCGCACGCTGCCGGAGCGGCGCCGGGGTGGCCTGCCCGCCGACCAGGACCGCGTCGAACCGGGCGAGCGCACGGGTGGCGTCCGGGTCGTCGAGGACCCGGGCGAGCTGCACCGGCACCAGCGAGGTGTAGCGACGCGGCGCGGCCGGACCGGTGACGAGCCGTTCTGCGGCCTCGGTGAACGCGGCGGCCGCGAAGTGCCCGGGTGGCACGACGACGGGTTCGGTGCCCGCGGTGATCGAGCGGGTCAGGACGTTGATGCCGGCGATGTAGTGCGTCGGCAGCGCGAGCACCCAGCGCCCGGGCCCACCGAGTGCCGCGTCCGCCGCGGCAGCACCGGCGAGGAGCGCCTCGGACGAGAGCGCCACGCGCTTGCCGGTGCCGGTGGACCCGCTCGTCTCGACCACCAGGGCGACCGCCTGCCGGACCTCGGCCGGAGGTGGCGTCGGCAGCGCCGGTGCCCCCTCGGCGACGGGGAGCAGTGCGGGGCCGCCGGCGAGTGCTGCCTCCAGGCCGCGCAGCACGGCCGTCGGGTCCGACGTACCGGTCGCGACCAGCGGACGGGGCATCAGTAGTGCCAGGGGAACGCGGTCCACTCGGGAGCGCGCTTCTCGAGGAACGAGTCGCGGCCCTCGACGGCCTCGTCGGTGCCGTAGGCGAGCCGCGTCGCCTCGCCTGCGAACACCTGCTGGCCGACCATGCCGTCGTCGACGGCGTTGAACGCGTACTTGAGCATCCGGATCGCCGTCGGGGACTTGCCGAGCACGATCTCGCCCCAGCGGATCGCCTCGCGCTCCAGGTCGGCGTGCGGCACCACGGCGTTCACCGCACCCATCTCGTACGCGCGCTGGGCGGAGTACTCCTGGGCGAGGAAGAAGACCTCGCGGGCGAACTTCTGCCCGATCTGCTTGGCGTAGTAGGCGCTGCCGTATCCACCGTCGAACGAGCCGACGTCGGCATCGGTCTGCTTGAACTTCCCGTGCTCGGCGCTCGCGATGGTGAGGTCGCAGATCGCGTGCAGGGAGTGCCCACCGCCAGCAGCCCAGCCGGGGACGACCGCGATGACGACCTTGGGCATCATCCGGATCAGGCGCTGGACCTCGAGGATGTGCAGCCGCCCCATCGACGCCTGTGCGGCCGCGGGGTCGACGCCCTCGGGCGGGGCGCCCTCGTCACCGACGTACTGGTAGCCGCTCCGCCCCCGGATGCGCTGGTCGCCGCCGGAGCAGAACGCCCACCCGCCGTCCTTCGGGCTCGGGCCGTTGCCGGTGAGCAGCACGACGCCGACACGGGGGTCCTGCCGCGCGTCGTCGAGGGCGCGGTAGAGCTCGTCGACCGTGCGCGGGCGGAAGGCGTTCCGGACCTCGGGACGGTCGAAGGCGACCCGGACGATGCCCTCGGAGACGTGCTTGTGGTACGTGATGTCGGTGAACTGCTCCGCGATCGGAGCGGTGGTCCAGACGTCGGGGTCGAACAGGTCGGAGACGGGAGCAGCCATGCTCCCAACGTACCGCCGGGCGTCCGGCGGGTCAGGCGCCCATGTCGGTCAGGATCTCCGGCGCGACGAACACCATGATCACGATGAGGATCACGGGGTTCGCGAAGAACGCCAGGACGACCCCGACGGCGCCGTACCAGCGTCCGAACGAGCCGACGGCGGCGACGAACCCGAGCACGGCGGCGATGAGCGTCAGGAACACGACGACGAAGCAGATCCCGAAGGCGAAGTTCGTGTCACCGCCCATGAACACGGCGAAGGCGCTGGCGTCCACCGCTGCGGACACCACGGCCAGGCCGAGGGCGATCTTGCCGACGACCGGGTTGCGGCGCTTCGTGCCGCCCGCCTGCCGGACGTCGACGGTGTTGCGCTGCATGAGGCGGGCGAAGTCGTCGGAGTCGCGCCCGGGAGCCGCCGCGGATCGAGCGCCCGCTGCCGGGCGGGTCGCCGCCGAGGGTCGGGCTGCAGCTGCCGGACGAGCCGATGCCGGGCGTGCTGCTCCGGCGCTCGACGGGTCGGACGGGCGCTGCGATGCACGCTGCTGTGCTGCGCGCTGCCGCGGATCCACCGCCACCGAGCCTCCCTCGTTCCGGGTCGTTCCCCTCGCCGACCGAGGCCGACCGATGCATGCTAGTGCCCTGCCCTGGCGGTCCCCTCCGAGGAACCGGCGGGCCCCCTGGGTGCGGTGGGAGGATGGCGGACGTGCTCCCCGACCTCGCCGACCTCCTCGCCGACGCCCACGTGGTGGCCCTGCCCATGCGGGTGCGGTTCCGCGGCATCACCACGCGCGAGGCGCTCGTGCTGCGCGGTCCCGCCGGCTGGACCGAGTTCTCGCCGTTCGTCGAGTACGACGACGCCGAGGCCGCCGCCTGGCTGCGCGCCACCGTCGACTTCGGGTGGACGGACCACGAACCCGCCGCCGACTCCGTGCCGGTCAACGCCACCGTCCCCGCGATCGCCGCCGCCGACGTCGCCGATCTGCTCGCCCGGTACCCCGGCTGCACGACGGCCAAGGTCAAGGTCGCCGAACCCGGCACGACCGTCGACGACGACGTCGCCCGGGTCGCCGCCGTCCGCCGGGTGATGGGGCCCGAGGCCGCGGTCCGGGTCGATGCGAACGGGCTGTGGAGCGTCGAGCAGGCCGCCGTGGCACTCGAGCGGCTCGCACCGTTCGACCTGCAGTACGCCGAGCAGCCCTGCGCGACGGTGCCCGAGCTCGCGGAGCTCCGGTCGCGGATCGCCGGCCTCGGCGTCCGGGTCGCCGCGGACGAGAGCGTCCGGAAGGCGAGCGACCCCCTCGCCGTCGCCCGGGCCGGTGCCGCCGACGTCCTGGTCGTGAAGGCCCAGCCGCTCGGCGGGATCACCGCGGCCCGTGCCGTCATCGCCGACGCCGGGTTGCCGTGCGTCGTCTCCAGTGCGCTCGACACCTCGGTCGGGCTCGGCATGGGAGCGTTCCTGGCCGCTTCGGCGATGACGCCCGGGTACGCCGCCGGGCTCGGGACGGCCGCGATGTTCGCCGGGGACGTCACGACCGATCCGCTGCTGCCGGTCGGCGGTCGGGTGCCGGTGCGCCGCGTCGACGTCGCTGCGGAGCTGGTGGAGCGGTACGCCGCGTCGCCGGAGCGCACGGCGTGGTGGCGTACGCGGGCGGCCCGAGTGCACGCCGTGCTCGCAGCCGCCGGGTAGCGCGCCCGCCGCTCGGTCGGGTCCGTCGAGGGTGCACGACACGCCACTCGCGTTCGCCGAGGTCTCCCGTTCCGTCGCTCGGACGGCCCCGGAACGACGGTTCGTGCGACCACGCCGCTCCGCACACGGCATGTCGTGACCGCTGGCGGGGTCCGCCGGACCGGTCGCGGCTCTCGACGCACCCCGGACGACGGACGGGAGGCACGGTGCCAGATGGCACCGTGCCTCCCGTCCGGTCGTGGTCGCGACCAGGGCCGCGTCAGCGACCCGTGCGGCTCACAGACCCGAGTAGCTGTGCAGGCCCTTGAAGAAGACGTTCACGACCGAGAAGTTGAACATCACCGCGGCGAAGCCGATGAGGGCCAGCCAGGACGACCGCGCACCGCGCCAGCCGCGGGTCGCACGGGCGTGGATGTAGCCCGCGTAGACGACCCAGATGATGAAGGTCCAGACCTCTTTCGTGTCCCAGCCCCAGTAGCGGCCCCAGGCGCGCTCGGCCCAGATCGCGCCGGCGATGAGGGTGAACGTCCAGAGGACGAAGCCGACCAGCAGGACGCGGTAGGTCAGGACCTCGAGCCGGTCGGCGTCGGGCAGCGTCGCCATGAAGCGGAGCTTGCCGGACGCCGTGCGGCCCTGACGGTACGTCTGCACGAGCTGCGCCACCGCCAGCCCCGCGCCGAGCGCGAAGAACCCGGTGCCGGCGATCGCCACGAACACGTGGATGACCAGCCAGTACGACTGCAGGGCCGGCTGCAGCGGGACGACGGGGACCCAGTAGTTCACGGTCGCGATGCCGAGCAGGATGATCGTCAGGCCGGTGATGAAGACACCGAGGAACTTCAGGTTCTGCCAGAACTGCACGAGCAGGAAGATCAGGGTGATCAGCGCCGTGCCGGTCAGCGAGAACTCGAACATGTTGCCCCACGGCACACGGTCGGCCGCGATGCCGCGGAGGACGACCGAGGCGACGTGCAGGACGAGCGCGAGGATCGTCATCGCCATGCCGACGCGCTCGAACTTCGTGCCGCGGCCGGCCGAACCGCCCGACGGCGGTGCGGCGACCTGCTCGAGCACGACGGTGCCGCCGCGGACGGTCGCGACCGTCTTCGCGCCGGGTGCTACCGCCGCGCTGGCCGCGTCGGCCGAGCTGTCGTCGGCACCCGCGTTCTTCGCGGCGGCCGTGACGTCGCCGGAGCGTTTGGCCATGTCGAGGGCGAACGAGATGAACGCGACCACGTACACCGCCATCGCGGAGTACGTGAGCACGACCGAGTAGGTCGCGAGGTTCGTGGTCATGTCGTTCACTGGGGCATCCTAACTCCGAGGTCCGACGTGTGGCGCTGTGCGATGTCCGCGACGGCCCGTTCGAGGTTCGGGTCCTCGCCGCGTGCGAGTCCGGCGTACTCGAGGTCGTACTCGCCGCCCGCGGTGTCCTTGCGCGGGACGACCTTCACCCAGACGCGGCGGCGCGGGACGAACAGCGAGGTGAGCAGGCCGAGGGTGGAGAGCAGGGCGAACCCGCCCACCCAGAGCTGCGAGGGGTCGTGGTGGACGTCGAGGGAGACGTACCGCTTGACGCCGTCGAACGTGATCGAGCCGGCGCCTTCGGGGAGCTTCTTCGTCTGGCCGGGCTTCAGCGCGATGCTCGCGGTGTCCGACTGCCGACCGGCGATCTGGTCGAGCCCCTTGGTGCTGAGCGTGTACACGCTCTGCGGGACTCCGCTGTCGAGCCCGAGGTCACCCGTGTAGACCTGCAGCGTCAGCAGCGGGTTCTGGGTGTCCGGGTAGGCGCTCGAGTACGCGCCGCTCGCGAGTTTCGAAGCCGTGGGGTAGAAGAACCCGACCATGCCGAGCTGGTCCGGCTTCGCGTCCGGCACCTTGATTACGCCGGTGGAGGTGTAGTTCGCGTCCTCCGGCAGGAACGGCACGACGTCCTTGAAGGCCACGTTGCCGTCGCCGTCGCGCACCGTGACCTGCATCGCGTAGCCGTTGCCGAGCAGGTACACGTTGGTACCGCCGACGTGGAGTGGGTCGTTCACGCCGAGGCGGCTCGTCTTCGGCTCGCCGCCCTTCTCGGTGCTCGTGACCGTGGCCGAGTAGTCGAGCGCCTGCCCGAGGGCGTCGAGGTTGCGCTCCTCGTACTTCGTCACGAACTTGTCGAGTCGGAGGTTGTAGCCCTTGAGGTCGGTCTGCTGGAACCAGCGCCCGGGGTTGAACGAGTCGTACGAGCCGAGCACGTTGGAGAACGTCTGGCCCTCCACCAGCAGGCGCTGTCCGGTGAAGCCGAAGCCGCCACCGACGCCGACCGCCAGGAGCACCCCGACGAGGGCGGCGTGGAACACCAGGTTGCCGGTCTCGCGCAGGTAGCCGCGCTCCGCGCTGACCGAGTCGCCGAACCGCTCGACGCGGTACCCGGACCGCTTCAGGATCGCCATCGCGCGCGTCACCGCGTGCTCGGCGGACGGGAGGCCCGTGGTCGCGTCGATCCCGGTCGTCCCGTCGATCATCGCGTCCGGCTGCACCGCCACGGTGCGGAAGCCCGCCAGTCGCGTCAGGCGCGCGGGGGTCTTCGGCGGACGGGTCCGCAGTGCCTGCCAGTGGTGCTTCGTGCGGGGCACGATGCAGCCGATGAGCGAGATGAAGAGCAGCAGGTAGATCGCGGAGAACCACACCGAGGTGTAGGTGTCGAAGACCTGCAGCTTGTCGAGCACCGGGTAGAGCTGCGGGTGGTCCGCCTTGTACTGCACGACGCCGTTCGGGTCGGCGGTGCGCTGCGGGACGAGGGAGCCCGGGATGGCCGCGAGGGCGAGCAGCATGAGCAGGAACAGCGCCGTGCGCATGCTCGTCAGCTGCCGCCAGAAGAAGCGGAGGTACCCGACGAAGCCGAGCTTCGGCTGGTTGATGCCACCGTCGGTGGGGCCGGAGCCGTCGACGTGGTCGGACGGTCGCTGCGGGTCGGAGGCGCTGTCGGCTCCGTCGCCTGCGCCCGTCGGGATGTGCTCGTTCAGGTCAGACCGCGGGGACAAAGCTCTGGATCACCGCCCCGACGCTCGACATGACGGCCGACCAGATACCGGTGACCATGAGCAGACCGATGACGATCAGGATCGCTCCTCCGATGATGTTGACGGTGCGCATGTGACGCTTCACCGCCGCGATGGCCCCCGTGGCCCAGCCGGCGCCGAGGGCGACGAGGACGAACGGGATGCCGAGCCCGAGGCAGTACGCCACCCCGAGCCACATGCCCTGCCAGGCGCTGCCCGACTGGACGCTGAGCAGGTTGATGGCCGCCAGGGTCGGGCCGAGGCACGGGGTCCAGCCGAGGCCGAACACGATGCCGAGCAGGGGGGCGCCGAGGAGCCCGGTGGCAGGGGTCCAGCCGGGCTTGATGGTGCGCTGCAGGAAGGTGAACCGACCGACGAACACCAGGCCCATCGCGATCACGACGACCCCGAGGATCTGCGTGATGAGGTCGCGCCACCGCACGAGCCAGAAGCCGAGCGCGCCGAACACCGTCGTGTACGCCACGAACACCGCGGTGAACCCGGCGATGAACAGCAGCACGCCGAGCACCACACGACCCCGACGCTGCCCGCCCTCGGCGACACCGCCGACGTACCCGAGGTACCCCGGCACGAGCGGCAGCACGCACGGGGACAGGAACGACACGAGCCCGGCGAGCGCCGCCACGGGCAGCGCCACGGCCATCTGGCCGCTCAGGATCGCGTCGGCGAAGGGGTTGGAGGTCACGGGTCAGGAAGCCTTGCCGGCGTCGAGCTCGTCACTGACCAGGGTCTGCAGGATGCTCGTGCCGTCGATCGCGCCGAGGACCCGGGCGGCCACGCGGCCCTTGGTGTCGAGGACGATCGTGGCAGGCACCGCGTTCGGTGCGATCTGCCCGGACATCGCCAGCTGCATCGTGCCCGTGCGCTGGTCGAGGACCGTCGGGTACTGCACGTCGAAGGTGCGCTCGAAGGCGGCCGCGGTCGCTGCTTCGTCGCGGACGTTGACGCCGATGAACGCGACGTCGTCGGCGTCGGCGTACTCGTCGTGCACCTTGTTGAGGTACTTCGCCTCGGCACGGCAGGGCGGGCAGCTGGCGTACCAGAAGTTCAGGACGACCACCTTGCCGCGGAGGTCCTTCGACGAGACGGTGTCGCCGTTCGAGTCCTCGGCCCGGAAGGTGACCGGATCGGTGCGGTCCTTCGCGGAGACCTCGGTCACGGCGCCGTCACCGGAGATGTAGTTCTGGGTCGTGCCGTTGCCGTACTGCTTCGCGATGCCGCCACTGTCCGACGAGCACCCGGACAGGACGAGGACTGCGGCCACGGTCGTCGCTGCGAGGACCGCGAACCGCTTGCTGATGACGCGCGCACGCTTCGTGCTGTTCACACTGCTCCTTCGTCGACCGCGTTCGCGCGCAGTTCCTGCGCGGGGTCCGCGTACCCGACCTCGGTGAACCGACCGGTCGACGTGGCGGGCACACGTTCGACGGTGGTGATGCTCGACAGGTCGCAGCGGCGCTTGCGCGGGTCGTGCCACAGGGGCTCCCCCGCGAGCTTCCGGTGGACCATCCAGATCGGCAGCTGGTGGCTGACCAGGACGACGTCGCCCTCGTCCACGCTCTCCCATGCCGTGGTCATCGCCGCGAGCATGCGGTTGGCGATCGACTCGTAGGCCTCGCCCCAGCTGGGACGCAGCGGGTTCGCGATCCACGGCCACTCCGACGGGCGGCCGAGCGAGCGCTTCGTGAACCCGGGGGGCTGCCCCTCGTAGCGGTTCGTCGGTTCGATCAGGCGCTCGTCGAGCGTCACGTCGAGCCCGTAGGCAGCCGACCAGGGTGCGGCGGACTCCTGGGTGCGCTGCAGCGGGGACGCCACGATCCGACGCACGTCGACGCCAGCGTCCTTCCAAGCGGTCGCGGAGGCCTGCGCCATCCGCGTGCCGAGGTCACTCAGCCCGAAGCCCGGGAGCCGGCCGTAGAGGACGCGGCCCGGGTTGTGCACCTCTCCGTGCCGGACGAGGTGGAGACGGGTCGCGGGCATGGGTTCCAGTGTAGGTCGCCCGCGGTTCCCACCGCCCCCTCAGGTGATTCACCGGATGCGGAAGCACTCAGCCGCCGAGCTCACCGGAGAGCCGCCCGTGCAGCGCGATCGACCCCGTGTCGAGGTTCACCACCTCGACGGTCGACCCGTGCTTCGCGAACCGCTGTTCGACCCCGTCGAGCGCCGCGACCGTGGACGCGTCGAACACGTGGGCGTCGGCCAGGTCGATGATCACGTGCTCCGGGTCCTCGGCGTAGGAGAACCGTGTGACGAGGTCGTTCGACGAGGCGAAGAACAGCGCACCGCGGACCCGGTACCGCACGGTGCGGTCGTCGACCGGCTCGCGCACCACGGTCACCACGTGCGCTACCCGTCGGGCGAAGACCAGGGCCGCCACGACCACACCGACGAGCACGCCGGTCGCGAGGTTCTCGGTCACGACGACCACCACGACCGTGACGAGCATGACCGCGGTCTCGCCGAGCGGCATCCGTCGGAGGGTGCGCGGTCGGATGCTGTGCCAGTCGAAGGTCGCGACGCAGACCATGAGCATGACCGCCGTCAGTGCCGCCATCGGGATCTGGGCCACGAGGTCGTGGAGCACGATCGTCAAGACGAGCACCGAGACGCCGGCCGCGAAGGTCGAGACGCGCGTCCGGGCACCCGCGGTCTTCACGTTGATCACCGTCTGGCCGATCATCGCGCAGCCGCCGGTGCCACCGAAGAAGGCGGACGCGATGTTCGCGACGCCCTGGCCCCACGACTCGCGCCACTTGCTCGAGCCCGTCTCGGTGATGGAGTCGACGAGCTGCGCGGTGAGCAGGGTCTCGATCAGCCCGACGATCGCGACACCGAACGCGTACGGGGCGATGATCTGCAGCGTCTCGAAGGTGAACGGCGTCGTGATGCCGCCGAAGCCCGGGAGCGCCGTCGGTAGTTCGCCCTCGTCGCCCACCGTCGGCACGGCGACGCTGAACACCATCGTGATGCCGGTGACCACGACGACCGCGATGAGCGGTGCGGGGATCGCCTTCGTCAGGAACGGGAAGCCGACGATGATCGCGATGCCGAGTGCCGTCAGTGGCCAGACGATGAACGGCACGTCGTCGCCGAGCAGGTTCGGCAGCTGGGCGGTGAAGATGAGGATGGCCAGGGCGTTCACGAACGCGACGTTGACGCTGCGCGGGATGAAGCGCATCAGCCGTGCAACCCCGAGGAACCCGAGCACGAGCTGGAACACGCCGCCCAGGACGATAGCGGGCACCAGGTACTCGATCCCGTGCTCCCGCACGAGCGGGGCGATGACGAGCGCCACCGAGCCGGCTGCGGCGGAGATCATCGCGGGGCGACCACCGACGATCGAGATCACGATCGCGATGACGACGCTCGAGAACAGGCCGACCGCGGGATCGACCCCGGCGACGACGGAGAACGAGATCGCCTCGGGGATGAGGGCCAGCGCGGTGACGATGCCGGCCAGCACCTCTCGGGTGAGCATGCGGGGCGAGCGGAGGGCGGCGAGGACGCTCGGGGCCGTCGGCGCGTGTGTGATCACGGACATCGATCGGAACTCTACCCTCACGTGAGGGTAGAGTCGTACGCCGTGAGCACCAGCGACGTCCCCGACACGATGCACATCGGCGAGCTCGCCGACCGCGCCGGCATGTCCCTGCGCACGATCCGGCACTACGACGAGGTCGGGCTGCTCGTGCCGAGCGGCCGCACCACCGGCGGGTTCCGGGTCTACACGGCGCAGGACCTCGAACGGTTGCTCGTGATCCGTCGGATGAAGCCGCTCGGGTTCACGCTCGACGAGATGGCCGAGCTGCTCCGCGTGGTCGACGCCCTCGCGACGAAGGGCCCCGAGGACGAACCGGCGCTGGCCGCCCGCCTCGACGCGTACCTCGAGGACGCCCGTGCCCGGCACGCCAAGCTCGTCGAGCGGGCCGGCATGGCCGAGGAGTTCATCGGCACGCTCGGGTCACTCCGCGCGTCGCTCCCCTGATGTCGCGGTGTCCTCGGCGAGCACCCTGGCGCGCATGCGCTGCCGCTCGAGTTCGAGCTTGAGCTCCCCTTCTTCCACGTGGAGCTGCCAGTCGATCGCCCCACGTTGTGCCCACTCCCACATGCTCTCGCCAGGCGCAGGACCGATGTACGGCCGCTCCGCGGGAACCGTGTCTTCCTTCCGCACCAGCTCTCGCCAGGCGCGGCGCAGACGAGTCGTCATCACTGTCTCCTCTTCTCGATGAACAGTTCCGCCAACACCCTTGCAGCGGGTTCTTCTCCGGCAGGCACTTTCTGCATGTCGTACATCGCTTGCGCCAGGTTCCGGCCGATCTCGCGACGCCCGACCTCGGCCGCGGTGATCAGGTCGAACACCACGGTCAACCGCGCCCAGTAGCGGTCCCGTTGCTCCCGCGCGACGTCCCGCCGCCACCGGATGACCGCCCACAGCCCACCGACGACCGCCACGAGCAGCGTGAACGCCGCCGTGCAGAGCGCAGCCACAACCACCGCGACCGCCGCAGGCGGCCAGGTCGCGAGCTCCCCCGTCTCCGTCCCCACCCGGTCCCCCTCTCGTCCCGCGACCCGGCCACGTCGAGAACGCTACGGAGTCCACGCAGGCCGCCACGGGCCTCCCGGCCATCGGTGGAGAACGCCGGACGCAGGCGGCCCTGTGGAGGGAAGAACCCCGCCGCCCACGCCCCCGGACGCAGGCGGTTAGACTCGACCACCGTGATCGAACGCACCCGCATCGCCGACCTGGCAGCCCTCCCCGACGGTCCCGTCTCCGTGGCCGGATGGGTCGAGACCGTCCGAGACCAGAAGAAGGTGCAGTTCGTCGTGCTGCGCGACGAGACCGGCGCCGTCCAGCTCGTGAACCCGGCGACGCGCGAGGCCGAGGACGGCGACGACGCCGCACAGTCGGCCCTCGCGACCACCAACGAGATCTCCGGCCTGGCGCACGGCACCTTCGTGCACGTCACCGGCACACTGAAGCACGACGAGCGCGTGAAGCTCGGCGGGCTCGAGGTCAAGATCGGTGCGCTGCAGGTGGTGAGCGCCGCGATCCCGGAGACCCCGATCGCCGACGACTCGTCGCTCGACAAGCGCCTCGACTGGCGCTTCCTCGACCTGCGCAACCGCAAGCAGAACCTGATCTTCCGCATCCAGACGACGCTGGAGCACGCGTTCCGCACGTACTGGGTCGACCGCGACTACATCGAGATCCACACCCCGAAGCTCATGGCGTCGGCGTCCGAGTCGCGCGCCGAGCTGTTCCAGCTCGAGTACTTCGAGACGACCGCCTACCTGGCCCAGTCGCCGCAGAACTTCAAGCAGATGGCGCAGCCGGCCGGCTTCGGTGCCGTGTTCGAGATCGCCGACGCCTTCCGCGCCGACCCGTCCTTCACGAGCCGCCACGCCACCGAGTTCACCAGCGTCGACGCCGAATTCTCGTGGATCGAGTCCCACGAGGACGTCATGGCGATGCACGAAGAGGTCCTGGTCGCCGGCATCACTGCCGTCAAGGAGAAGTACGGCAAGGACATCGCGGAGGTCTTCGGCTTCGAGCTGCAGGTCCCCGCGACGCCGTTCCCCCGCGTGACCCTGGCCGAGGCGCGCAAGATCGTCGCCGACAGCGGCTACGACGTCGTCCGCGCCGACGGTGACCTGGACCCCGAGGGCGAGCGCCGCGTCGCCGCCTGGGCGAAGGAGCACCACGGCTCCGAGTTCGTGTTCGTCACGGAGTACGACGCCTCGATCCGGCCGTACTACCACATGCGGAAGCCCGGCGACCCGTCGGTCACCAACAGCTACGACCTCATCTTCAACGGCGCCGAGATCTCCACGGGTGCCCAGCGTGAGCACCGCGTCGACGTGCTCGAGGCGCAGGCCGTCGAGAAGGGCCTCGACCCGGAGGAGCTCGGCTGGTACCTCGACTTCTTCCGCTACGGCGTCCCGCCGCACGGTGGCTTCGGCATGGGCCTCGCACGCGTGCTGATGCTGATGCTCGGTGAGCCGTCGATCCGCGAGGTCACGTACCTGTTCCGTGGCCCGACGCGCCTGACCCCGTAGGACCCGTGCGCGGCGAGGCCGCGCGCACATGGTGTGCAGAAAAGGTCGCCTCCCGATGCGGGAGGCGACCTTTTCTGCTCACGAAGCGCGACGTGCAGCGCCGGGGGCGGGACTGGAGGCCCGGCTCAGCTCTGCCAGTCGATGGCGGCCCGCGCCGTGACCAGTTCGCGGATCTCCGCTGCCGCGGCCTGGTGCTCCGGGTGCACCTGGTACGCGTCGAGCCCGGCGAGGTCGTCGAAGGTGGCGACCACCGCGACGTCGTGGTTCTTGTCCGGGTAGGCCACGTTCTCGACGACCTCGAGCGAGCGGATCGACTCGACGGTGCCGACCAGACCGGTCAGGAGTTCGCGGATGCGGGCGATCGACGCGGTGCGGTCGAGGTCGGTCCGCAGGGACCAGGAGACGACGTGGGAGATCATGCGCGGGCCTCGGCCTTCTCGAGCGCACGTGCGAGCCGGTCGGCGTCGACGTGCCAGTTGCTGTGGACGCGCCCGTCGATCAGCACGACGGGGATGTCCTCCGCGTACTCCTGGCGGAGGGCGTCGTCGTCGAGGATCGAGCGTTCCTGCAGGGTGACCCCCGGGTGGTCGGCGACGACGCGTTCGACGACGGGTCGGGCGTCGTCGCAGAGGTGGCATCCGGGCTTCGTCAGGAACGTCACTGCGGGCATGGTCCCAGCGTAGTCCGGGAACGCGAAAGCCCCGGCGAACCGGGGCTTCTCGTGCAGGTCCTCCGACCTGCGCAGACCTGTGCGGGTCTACTTCTTGTTGCGGCGCTGGTGACGCGTCTTGCGAAGGAGCTTGCGGTGCTTCTTCTTCGCCATGCGCTTACGACGCTTCTTGATGACAGAACCCATGTGGACCTCGCTCGGACTGATGCTGATGTACGGACACCGGGCCGAAGAGACCGCGGAAAATCAACCTGCCCGAGTCTACCGGCTGCCCGCTGTGATGTCGAACGCGCGCTCAGCCGACGTCCGCCACGCCACCGCGCAGCACGTCGGCGACGGCCGACTCGGGGACGCGGAAGGAGCGGCCGAAGCGGATGGCGGGGAGCTCTCCGGCGTGCACCATCCGGTACACGGTCATCTTCGAGACGCGCATCATCTCGGCGACCTCAGCGACGGTGAGGAAGCGCACGTCGTCGAAACTGCCGGTCATGGTCCGCCTTCGGGGCTCGCACGCGCGCTGCGCACGGGAGTGGTGTGACCTGTGTGGTCAGTGGCAACTGTAGAGGCGCGTGCGACCCGGTGTCCAGGATCAGTCCGAGCCACGAGCGCACCGGCCGCGCCCCGTGCTCGGAAAGCCGTGCGGCAGAGCTCAGTCCTCGTCGCCCCGGCGGGTGAAGCGCTTGCGGCTGCGGTCGACGACGCGCTCCCATCCCTGCTGCGCGCCGGAGATCGCCGCGGTGGCCCGGTGCGACGCCTCGGCCATGACGCGGCCGAGCTCGGTGCCCACCTCCACCGTCGCCTTGCCGGCCGTGCCGTTCCGGCGGATCGACACCGGCTGGCCGTCCGGCGTCCACGCTGTGGTGGCCGGGGTGCCGTCGGCGTCGACCGCGCCCGTGAACGGCAGGACCCAGTCCTCCAGGTGCACGAGCGGCTCCGGGTCGAGTCGGTAGTAGCGGTGCTGCCCCTCTTCGCGACTGGTGACGAGACCGATGTCGCGCAGGACGCGCAGGTGCTTCGACACCGTGGGCTGGCTGACCCCGAGGCGTTCGACGAGCTGACCGACGCTGAGCTCCCCGCCGGTGACGTCCGAACCGTAGGCGGACAACAGCGTGCCGAGCAGCTCGCGCCGGGTCGGGTCCGCCACGACGGAGAAGATGTCGGCCATGGGGCAAGGCTAGCCGGGGCACCACGGATGTACCATGACGAACCGTCCCGGCCCATGTCCTCGGAGGCATACGCATGCTCGACCGAACCGAGCCGATCCCGCACCACGTGAGTGTCGGCCGACGGCGAGCGAGCCGGATCGCGACGGTGCTGCGCTCGTCGCCGTCCCGACTGGCGATCGTGGTGTTCATCGCGCTGATCTTCCTGTTCACGGTGCTCTTCATGACGCCGTGGGCCACCGCGGACCGCAGCAGCACCCACTTCGCGGACGCCCTGTTCACCGCGGCGTCGGTGGTCTGCGTCACCGGGCTGTCCACGGTCGACATGGCGACGCACTGGTCGGTGTTCGGCAAGGTCCTGGTGGTCATCGGCACCCAGATCGGCGCCGTCGGTGTCCTGACCTTCGCGTCGATCCTCGGCCTGTTCGTCACCCGCAAGCTCGGCCTGCGCGCCAAGCTCATGGCGGCCGGCGACTCGAACCCGCTCCGCACCCACCACGGCGCCGTGCCCGAGGGACAGGCCGTCCGGCTCGGCGAGGTCGGCACCCTGCTCGCGACCGTGGCGGTGAGCACGCTGTCGATCGAGATCGTCCTCGGCCTGCTGCTCCTGCCGTCGGTGCTCATCGCCGGCATCCCGTTCTGGACCGCGGTCGGTGACTCCTTCTACTACGCGGCGATGGCCTTCACGAACACCGGGTTCTCACCGAACGCCGACGGCCTCGACCCGTTCGCCCACGACTACTGGTTCCTGACGCTGCTGATGATCGGCGTCGTGGCAGGGTCCATCGGGTTCCCGGTGATCCGTGCCCTGACGAAGCAGCTGCGCACCCCGCGGCGCTGGCCGATCCACGTCAAGCTCACCCTGGCGACGAGCGCGATCCTGCTCCTCGGCGGCGCGGTCGTCTACACCGCACTCGAGGCGTCGAACCCGACGACCTTCGGCGAAGAAGGAGCCGGGCGCACCGCGTTCCAGGCGCTCTTCCTGTCGACGATGACCCGCTCGGGCGGCTTCTCGCTCGTCGACTTCGACCAGCTCAACGGCTCGAGCCTGCTCGTCACGGACATGCTCATGTTCATCGGTGGCGGATCCGCCTCGACGGCCGGTGGCATCAAGGTGACGACCCTCGCGGTGCTGTTCCTGGCCGCGGTCGCCGAGGCACGCGGTCGCCAGAGCATGGAGGCCTTCGGTCGCCGGATCCCGAGCGACGTCCTGCGGGTCGCGGTGGCCATCGTGCTCTGGGGGGCGACGATCGTGGCCGTCGCGACCGTGGTGCTCCTGCAGATCACCGACGACTCGCTCGACCGGGTGCTGTTCGAGGTGATCTCGGCGTTCTCGACCAGTGGCCTGTCATCCGGCGTGTCCGCGGACCTGCCGGAACCGGGCAAGTACGTGCTCGCCGCCACCATGTTCCTCGGCCGTGTCGGTACAGTGACCATCGCCGCTGCCCTGGCCGCCAGCCAGAGCCGGCAACTGTTCCGCCGTCCCGAGGAGAGGCCGATCGTTGGCTGACCGCACCCGTTCGTCGCACCAGCACGGTGCCATCAGTCACGACGCCCCCGTCCTGGTCATCGGACTCGGGCGTTTCGGGGCCGCCACCGCCGGCCAGCTCGAACGCCAGGACCGCGAGGTGCTCGTCGTCGACACCGACGCCGGACTGGTGCAGAAGTGGTCCGACCGGGTCACCCACGCGGTGCAGGCGGACGCGACCGACATCGACGCGCTCCGGCAGATCGGCGCACAGGACTTCGCCATCGCCGTCGTCGGCACCGGCAGCGACCTGGAGTCGAGCGTGCTCATCACGGCGAACCTGGTCGACCTCGGCGTCCCCCAGATCTGGGCGAAGGCGATCAGCCGTTCGCACGGCACGATCCTGTCCCGCATCGGCGCGAACCACGTCGTCTACCCCGAGCGCGAGGCCGGCGAGCGGACGGCACACCTGGTCTCCGGCCGGATGCTCGACTTCATCGAGTTCGACGACGACTTCGCCGTGGTCAAGATGTTCCCGCCGCGCGCGGTCCGCGGCAAGGACCTCGCCACCACCGTGATCCGCACCCGCTTCGGCCTGACCGTGCTCGGCATCAAGCCGCCCGGCAGCCCGTTCGTGCCGGCGACGCCGGACAGCGTGATCGGCGAGGACGACGTCATCATCGTCTCGGGTTCCGAGACCGACCTGGAGCGCTTCGCCGCGTACGAGTAACGACCAGCGGACGGACGGGAGGCCCGTGGCGGCGTCGCCACGGGCCTCCCGTCCGCACTGCGGTTGCGTCTACGACGCGGCGATCTCCTCGGCACGCGCGATCGCGGCCCGCGACGCGCGCAGCAGCGTGTCCGCCAGGTCGGCGTCCTGCAGCACCGCGACGGCACGCTCCGTCGTGCCCTTCGGGCTCGTCACCGCACGGCGCAGGTCGGCGGGCTCACGGCCGGACCGCTCGAGCAGCTCGACCGCGCCGCGGACGGTGCCCTGCACCATCGTCGCCGCCTGCTCGTGGGTGAAGCCGAGCTCCTCGGCGGCACGCTGCCACTGCTCGACCAGCAGGAAGACGTAGGCGGGACCGGAACCGGACACGGCGGACAGCGCGTCGAGCTGCGACTCCGGTACCTCGATGACCGCACCCGAGGCGGTGAACACCGACGACGCCAGCGCGACGGCCTCGGCGTCGGCCGAGGTGCCCGCGCTGATGCCGGTGACGCCGTGGCCGACGCCGATCGGGGTGTTCGGCAGGGCACGGACGACCCGGACGCCGGCGGGCACCCGTGCCTCCATGCTCGCGGTGGTGGTGCCGACGGCGACGCTGACCAGGACGGCGCCGGGCTCCAGGTCGGCGGCGACCTCGTCGAGCAGGTCCGCGATCATGTACGGCTTCACGCCGACCACGACGAGGGCCGCGCCACGGACGGCCGACCGGTTGGCGTCGGGGTCGGTGTCGCTCGCGGTGGCGTCGAGGCCGCGCTCCCGGTGGGCAGCAGCGGACGCCTCGGACTTCGTGGTGAGGGTCACGGTGGCCGGGTCGAGTCCCGCGGCGAGCAGGCCGTCGAGGACCGCGCCGGACATGGAGCCGACGCCGAGCAGGGCGGTGCGGGGCAGGTCGATCGTCATGCTCCCGACCCTACCGACGCCACCCGCCTAGGATCGTGTCGCAGACCACGAGAAGGGGACAGCTGTGAGCGCTTCCGGAGGCACGAAGGCGATCTTCGCCGCACTCGGTGCCAACATCGGCATCGCGATCGTGAAGTTCATCGCGGCGGCGATCAGCGGATCCGCGTCGATGCTGGCCGAGGGCGTGCACTCCCTGGCCGACTCCGCGAACCAGCTCCTCCTGCTGCTCGGTGGCCGCAAGGCCCGGCGAGCGGCGGACCAGGAGCACCCCTTCGGCTACGGGCGTGAACGCTACGTCTACGCGTTCGTCGTCTCCATCATCCTGTTCTCGGTCGGCGGTGTGTTCTCGCTCTACGAGGGCATCGAGAAGCTCGCCCACCCGCACCCGCTCGAGAACTGGTGGCTCCCCCTCGTGGTGCTCGTCATCGCCATCGGGCTCGAGGGCTTCTCGCTCCGGACCGCCCTGCACGAGGCCCGACCACAGAAGGGCTCGCAGAGCTGGGTGCAGTTCGTCCGCCGCGCGAAGGCCCCGGAGCTGCCGGTCGTGATGCTCGAGGACACCGCGGCCCTGCTCGGCTTGGTCTTCGCCCTGTTCGGCGTGGGCCTGACCGCGATCACCGGCAACGGGGTGTTCGACGCGATCGGCACCATGCTCATCGCGGCGCTGCTCATCGCGGTCGCCGTGGTGCTCGGCATCGAGACGAAGAGCCTGCTCGTCGGCGAGGGCGCGACCGCCGCCGACGTCGAGCGCATCAAGCAGGCGGTGCTCGACGGCCCCGAGGTCGACGCGATCATCCACCTGAAGACCCTGTACCTCGGACCGGACGAGCTGATGGTCGGCGTGAAGGTCGCCGTCGACGGGGACCGCCGGCTCGGTGACGTCGCCGCCGGCATCGACACCGTCGAGCAGCGGGTCCGGAGCGCCGTGCCGATCGCCCGGGTGATCTACGTCGAACCGGACGTCCTGCGCACCGGGCCGCAGCCGCCGACCGAGGCGATCGTCATCCTCGCCGCGGACTGAAGAAGTCGTCGAGCAACTCGGCACACGCCTGCTCGAGCACGCCGCCGATGACCTCGGAGCGGTGCGGCAGCCGGCGGTCCCTGGCGATGTCGTAGACGCTGCCGCTGGCGCCCGCCTTCGGGTCCCACGCGCCGAACACGACCCGTGGCACCCGTGCGGCCATGACGGCGCCGGCGCACATCGGGCAGGGCTCGAGCGTCACCACGAGCGTGTGCTCCTCGAGGTGCCAGTCCCCCGTCACCGCCGCTGCAGCACGCAGCGCGAGGACCTCGGCGTGGGCCGTCGGGTCCTGTCGCGCCTCGCGCTCGTTCCGGCCGGTGGCGACCACGAGGCCGTCGCGGTCGAGCACCACGGCGCCGACCGGCACGTCGTCGGTCTCCAGGCACCGTCGGGCCTCGTCGAGCGCGCGCTCCATCGCCGGGACGAACGGGCGGGCTGCGGGCTCCTCCACGGGACCTCCTGACGGTCGTCGGCACGCTAGGCTCGACCCTATGCGAGTCCACGTCGCCGACCACCCGCTCATCACCCACAAGCTCTCGGTGCTCCGCGACCGTACGACGCCCTCCCCCACGTTCCGCGCCCTGACCGAGGAACTCGTCACGCTCCTCGCGTACGAGGCCACGCGGGGCGTCCGGGTCACGGCGACGCCGATCGACACGCCGGTGGCGCACACCATGGGCGTCGCGATCGCCAAGCCGCGGCCGCTCGTCGTCCCGATCCTCCGCGCCGGGCTCGGCATGCTCGAGGGCATGGTCAAGCTCGTCCCCACGGCCGAGGTCGGCTTCCTCGGCATGGCCCGCAACGAGGAGACGCTCGAGCCGCAGACCTACGCCGAGCGCCTGCCCGACGACCTGTCGGGTCGGCAGTGCTTCGTGCTCGACCCGATGCTCGCCACCGGTGGCACCCTCGCCGCCGCGATCGACTTCCTGTTCGCCCGCGGTGCGCAGGAGATCACGTGCGTGTGCATCCTCGGTGCCCCCGAGGGGCTCGCCATGGTCGAGCAGGCCGTCGGCGACCGCAACGTCTCGATCGTCCTCGGTGCCCTCGACGAGAAGCTCGACGAGAACGGGTACATCGTCCCGGGCCTCGGCGACGCCGGCGACCGGCTCTACGGCCTGGCCGAGTAGCGCAGACCCGCCACTTCGCGGACAGGAGGCGCGGTGCCGGCTGGCACCGCGCCTCCTGTCGTCCGTGCGGTCGCGCTCACCGCACCCGCCCGTTCCGGGCGTACCTGCCCGTTCCGGGCGTACCCGGTCGTTCCGGGCGTACCCGGTCGTTCCGGGCGTACCCGGTCGGTTCTTTCCACCCGGTACGCCCGATTCCACTTTCCATCGCGGGCGCAATGGGAAGAACGGGCGTAGGGCTCGACGTCCGTGCGGTCGCGCTCACCGCACCGTCCGTGCGGACGGTTGACACCGCGTTGGTATACCGCAGATACTCATCACATGACTGCAACCGTGTCCACCCGCGTCCTCTCCGAGGCGTGCTCCTCCGCAGGGGCAGTGGGGACCGTCGGCGTGATGATGCCGACCATGCCGGTCATGCGTTGTCGAATGTGTGCCTGATCGGCACCCGTTCCAGCCGGATCCCCCGCGACACCACCCCCGTCGCGAGCGCGTGATCCCCGGGTGACGGACACCGTCGGCGACGCGCACCACGTCACGAGGTCTGTCTCCCGTTCCCCCGGGTCAGCCCCGGTCCGCAGCAGGACCGCAGGGCACATCGGCGTACCGCCGTACCCGGGATGACGCATTCGACACCGGCCGCCGCGCCACCCGCGCACCGGCCACACCGCCCGGAGAACCACCATGTCGCTCACCATCGCCCAGCCCCGCACCGCGCTCCGCTCCGCACCGGCCCCGACCGACCTCGGCACCGTCACCCCGATCCGTCCGCGCCCGGCCTCGCCGGCAGCGACCGGACCGGCCACCGTTCCGACGAGCCCCGTGGTCGCGCCGCAGCGGAACCGCGCGCTCCCCGAGGGCACCGAGGCCCGCGGCTTCGCCCTGTACGTCGGCATCGACGAGGCGAAGGCCGCCGCCGCCGGCACGACCCTGGCCGCGGTGGTCGAGCAACTCAAGGCCCTCACCGCGCAGCTCGTCCCGTCGTCCGAGACGTACGCGGCCGTCGCCGTCGCCGCCGAGCACTCCGGCGGCCGTGACGTCGACGTCGTCCGCCTCGCCCTGCAGGACCGCTCCGCGGTGGCCGCCCGCAAGCAGGCCGAGAAGCCCGAGCCCGAGGAGACCGGCGTCGTCATCGACATCTCCCGGAAGCGCGTGACCCTCGACGGCGAAGCGGCACCCCTGACCTACAAGGAGTTCGAACTCCTGCAGTTCCTGGTCCTCCGCGAGGGCCAGACCGTCGACCGTTCCGCGATCATCGACGGCCTCTGGTCGGATGGTGAGGACGAGACCCCGAACGAGCGCACCATCGACGTGCACGTGCGTCGGCTCCGCTCCAAGCTCGGCGCGTTCGAGGAGATCGTCCGCACCGTGCGCGGCGTCGGCTACCGCTTCGACCGGCACGCGGACGTCGCCGTGCGGTACGCGTCGACCCCGTCGCCCGACCTCTTCTGAGCCTGATCGGCTGCTCTTGGTGAACTCGCAGCGAACCGGCCACGGAGAGGCTGGCGCGCCGTTACCGCTTCGTTATACAGTCGGTGGTGCAGACGGTGTTTGCTGTGGCACCGCCTGTGGAATGTGATTGCAGGAAACTCTTGGTGCAAGGGAGAGGGCCGGTCGCCGACAGGCGGCCGGCCCTCGTGCATGTCGCCCGGCTCCTGTCGGACCCCGTCGGTAGTGTGGTCAGACCGTACGACCGGAGGGAACGCGAACGTGAGCGAGACACGCCGCAGTGAGAAGGCGACCGCCGTCGCCGCCTGGGAAGCGCTCTTCCGCGCCCAGGTCGCCGTGATGCGGAGTCTCAACGCGGACTTCCCCGGCGACGAGATCTCGTTCAACGAGTACGACGTCTGCTTCAACCTGTCGACCCAGCCCGGCCGCCGCTGCCGGATGCGCGACCTCACCGGGCACCTGCTCCTCACCCAGCCGAGCGTCAGCCGCCTGGTCGACCGGCTGCTCGCCCGCGGCATCGTCGAGAAGCAGCCGGACCCCACCGACGCCCGCGGTGTGATCGTCGCACTGACCCCGCACGGCTTCGACGTCTACCGCCAGGTCGCCGTGCAGCACGCGGCGAGCATCGCGCAGCAGGTCGGCGCCGGGCTCTCCGACCCCGAACTGCGAACCCTCACGGAGCTCTGCACGAAGCTCCGGCTGGCGGTCGGCACGGCACCGAACCGACGGTCGACGGTCCGCCCGGTCGCTGCGGATGCGGCGACGGTGTGACCGGCGCGATCGTCTGGCTCCGTGACGACCTACGGCTGTCGGACAACCCGGCGCTCCGTGCAGCGATCGACCACGGCGGCGACGTCACGGTGGTGGTCGTCCTCGACGAGCAGTCCCCCGGGCTCCGTCCGATCGGTG
This sequence comes from Curtobacterium sp. ME-Dv--P-122a, assembly GCF_030209645.1. Classification (NCBI taxonomy): domain Bacteria; kingdom Bacillati; phylum Actinomycetota; class Actinomycetes; order Micrococcales; family Microbacteriaceae; genus Curtobacterium; species Curtobacterium sp. ME-Dv--P-122a. The sequence continues at coordinate 14,886 of NZ_JARVRO010000007.1, read as the reverse complement.
CCGCGAGCCGCTGGTGGCTGCACCAGTCGCTGACCGCCCTCGACGCCGACCTGCGCGAGCGGGGTTCCCGGCTGGTCCTCCGACGCGGTGCCGCGGCGACGGTCATCGACCAGCTCGTCGCCGACACCGGGGCGGACGCCGTGTACTGGAACCGTCGGTACGGCGCCGTCGAGCGGGACATCGACGCCGGCATCAAGACGGCGCTGCACGACCGTGGCGTCGAGGCGCACAGCTTCGCCGCGAACCTGCTCTGGGAACCGTGGACGGTGCTCACCGGGCAGGGCGAGCCGTACAAGGTCTTCACCCCGTTCTGGAACGCCGTCCAGGCGCTGCCCGAACCGCGCCATCCCCTGCCCGACCCCGACGACCTGCCCGCTCCGGCCGACGTCACGGGTGATGCGCTGGCCGACTGGGCACTGCTGCCGACGAAGCCCGACTGGGCCGGCGGCCTCCGTGACGCCTGGACCCCGGGCGAGCACGGCGCGCAGCAGCAGCTCGAGCACTTCGTCGAGCACGCGCTCGAGGACTACGACCAGCGCGACGAGCCCGCGATGGAGGCCACGAGCAGCCTGTCGCCGTTCCTGCGGTGGGGCGAGATCAGCCCGTACCAGGTGTGGCACCGCCTGCACGAGCGGCTCGAGCCCGCGCAGCGCCAGAACGCGGCGGCGTTCCTCCGGCAGCTGGCGTGGCGCGAGTTCAACTGGAACGAGTACTTCCACTGCGACGACATCGCCACCGTCAACGTCCGTCGGAACTTCGACGCGTTCCCGTGGCGTGATCCGGAAGCGGCCGAGCTCGACCGCTGGCGGCAGGGTCTGACCGGCTTCGACCTGGTCGACGCGGGCATGCGCGAGCTCTGGCACAGCGGCGCCATGCACAACCGGGTGCGGCTGGCCGCCGGCAGCTTCCTCGTGAAGAACCTGCTCGTCGACTGGCGCGTCGGGGAGCAGTGGTTCTGGGACACCCTGGTCGACGCCGACCCCGCCAACAACGCGGCGAACTGGCAGTGGGTCGCGGGCTCCGGCTTCGACGCCGCCCCGTACTTCCGGGTCTTCAACCCCGATCGACAACTCGAGCGCTTCGACCCGCACCGCGAGTACGTGCACCGCTGGGTCCCCGCCGACGAGCTGCGCCCCGAGCCGATGGTCGACCTGAAGGCGTCGCGGCAGCGGGCGCTCGACGCCTACGAACGGATGCGGCGCTCGTGACCGGGTCGCACCCCGCGATCGCCGCGGTCGTCGACCAGGTCGACGAGCTGTTCCGTGCTCGCGTCGAGCAGGGCATCGCGCCGAGCAGCGTGTGGGGCGTGTTCGACCGCTCCGGCCTCGTCGCGTCCGGGGGCCACGGCGACCGCGGGGACGGCCGGCGACCGGACGCCGACACCGTGTACCGCATCGCCTCCTGCACCAAGAGCGTCACCGCCGCGACCCTGCTGACCCTCGTCGCCCGGGGCGCGCTCGACCTCGACGCGCCCATCACCGACTTCGTGCCGGCCTTCGGCACCGTCACCCTGCCGACCCCGGACTCCCCCGTCCCCACGGTGCGGATGCTGCTGACGATGTCGGCCGGGTTCCCCACAGACGACCCCTGGGCCGACCGGCAGGAGTCGATCTCGGACGCCGAGCTCGACGAGGTCCTGCGCGGCGGCCTGCTGTTCGACTCGCTGCCGGGCACCCGATTCGCCTACTCGAACCTGGGCTACGCGCTGCTCGGCCGGGTCGTCGCCGTCGTGACGGGGCAGCCCTTCACCGCGGCCGCCAGCGAGACCGTGCTCCGTCCCCTCGGACTCACCGACACGGTGTTCAGCGCGGACGAGTCCGGCGGCTTCGTCGTCACCGGTGCCCGCGGACACGAGGGCGACTGGGAACCACTGCCGATGACCGGCCCCGGCGCCTTCTCGTCGATCGGCGGGCTCTTCTCGACCGTGCGTGACCTGGCGCGCTGGGCGACGCACCTCGGTTCGGCGTTCTCCAGCGCACCGGGGCCCGGCCCGGTCTCCCCCGCTGACCGCCGGCTGATGCAGCAGGCCATGCGGGTCGTCCCGTCGTCCGTCGTCCCGGGTTCGGCCCGCGCGACGGCGTACGGCTTCGGGCTGTTCGTCGAGCAGGACGACCGCTTCGGCGAGCTTGTCTCGCACTCCGGCGGCTACCCGGGCTTCTCCGCGCACATGCGGTGGTCCGTGCGCGACGGCCTCGGGGTCGTCGCGTTCGAGAACGCCACGCAGGCCAAGGTCTTCGCGGCCGCCCAGCGGGCGCATGACCTCGTGCTCGACGCGCTGCTGACGGCCCACACACCCGACGCGCCGGGAGCCAGCACCGACGTGACCGGAGCGAGCACCGGGGTGGCGGCGACCACCCGCGCGACGCGAGCCGCCCAGGCCGCCGTGACGCGCCTCCTGGCCGACTGGCGGGACGACCTGGCGGACGCGATCTGCACGCCCAACGTGGCGATGGACGTTCCGTACGACCGGCGGCGGCGGGCGGTGGCGCAGGCCGTCGCGGACGTCGGCGCCGACCTCGGTGCCGCACCGGTGTCCGAGTACTCGGCGGCGCCGTCGCACCTGCGCTGGTGGCTCCCCGGCACCTGCGGGCGGCTGCGCGTCGAGATCCGGCTCGCCCCCGCCGCCGCGGGGCGCGTCCAGACCCTGAACGTCGTCGCCGAACCGTCGGAGCGCTGACCCGACGGCACCAGGCGGGCACCCGTCGGCTCAGACCGGCGGTCGACCGCCCACGAAACCGAGTGCCCGCGCGGCGACCCGGGTGCCCTCGCGGGCTGCCGCGCCGACGCGGACGAGATCCGTCGCCCACGCACGGACGAATCCGGCGACGAAGGCGTCCCCGGCCCCGATGGTGTCGACGACGGTCGCCGGTGTCGCGGGGACCCGGTGGACGCTGCGGCCCCGGCGCCCGATGAGCGCACCGTCGGCCCCGGCCGTGACGACGACCAGGGGGACGTGCTCGGTCAGCCGCCGCACCGCGGCGTCGAGGTCGTCACCCCCGGCGAGGGCGAGCGCCTCGTGCTGGTCGGGGAAGAGCACGTCGACGCCCTGCAGGGCTTCGAGGAACCGGTCGGCACCGATCGTCTCGATCACCGCCACCGACGAGGGGTCCACCGCCACGCGCGCCGGGCCGGTCCGGGCGCACGCCACCAGGTCGGCGAGCCGGTCGGCCCCGCCGCCGAGCATGGCAGCCCCGGTCAGGTGCACGATGTCGGCGCGGGCGACCACTGACGGCGGGACGTCGGCGGCGCTGATCTTCCCGCTCGCGGCGGGGTCGGACATCGCGGTGCGACCGTGGTCGTTGCGGACCGAGACGACGACCCCGGTGGACGTCATCGCGTCGTAGCGCAGGTGGGCGCGGACCCCGGCGTCCTCGAGTGCGCGCTCGTGCCGGTAGACGTCATCGACCCCGACACGGGCGACGACGTCGACCTCGGCCCCGAGCCAGCCGAGCCAGGTGGCCGTGTTGCCACCGGCACCGGTCGGCCGGTGGCGGATCTCCGCGGCGGGGTCGTGCACCCCGATCCGTTGCGCGGTGGTGTGCACGAGGACGCCGTCCAGGACGTCGCCGACGACCAGGAAGCGTTTTCCGGCGCCACGACGACGGCCCGCGACCACCCGTCCGGCGCGGGTCCCCTCGGGCCGTGACGGCGGCAGAGCGCCCTCGTACGGCATCGACATCCGCAACAGTGTACCCGGAGCCGAGTTTTTCTCCGTTTCTATCGGTGAAAACGGAGGTTCAGCGGAGAGATCGCACACAACGACCGATGGTGCCACTGATATACCGGCTGCTAGTATGTGGGCGGTCGCGCGACCACCGCCCCGACGACGGAGATGCCATGCCCAGGAAGCCCGACCCCACCCGCAAACCCGCGATCCTCGAGAAGGTGGTCGACCACTTCGTCGAGACCAAGATCGAGGACGTCACGGTCCGGGGCCTCGGCCGCGTACTCGGTACGAGCGCCTACCCGGTCGTCTACCACTTCGGCTCCCGCGACGCCCTGATCGACTCCGTCGTCGAGCACCTCGCGACCTCGCACCGAGCGCCCGCGCTCGACCCCGCCGCCGACACGGACGCCCTCGCCGACCACCTGGTCGCGACGTTCGGCGGGCTCGACGACCCGCACCGTGCGCTGGCCGCACGGCTCACCTTCGAACTCGGGTCGGTCGAGTCCCTCGACGGGCGGGACCGGCAGCGCCGCGCGCACCGCTGCCAGGTGGCCGCCATCCGGGCATGGTGCCGAGCACACGGCGCCGACCCCGTCCTCGCTGACCGTGCGGCTCAGCACACGGTCATGGCCGCCCGCGGAGCCCAGTGGGGCGCGCTCGTCGACTGCGCGCACACCGATGCCGACGCCGCACTGCGTCGCATCGCCCACGACCTGGCAGCCAGCACGGCCGACGCAGACCGCGTGCGCTGAGCGCACGCACCCACGCGATCGCGGACCGCTCGCCTACCCGGCGACGGGACACGGCGACCGCGGACGGCGACGGCTCACGGCCCGGAACGTGACCCGCACCACGAACGGGAGGCACGGTGCCAGCTGGCACCGTGCCTCCCGTTCGTCAGGTGGTCACCGTGGTGACCCGCCGACGCGGATCAGAGCGTGACGAACCGCTGCGACTTCGCGTTCTCGAAACGAGCGGCGACGTTCTCCCAGTCGACGATGTTCCAGACGGCCTTGACGTAGTCCGCCTTGACGTTCAGGTAGTCGAGGTAGAAGGCGTGCTCCCACATGTCGAGCATGAAGATCGGGACGAGACCGAACGGGATGTTGCCCTGCTGGTCGAAGAGCTGGAACGTGGTGAGCTTCTGGCCCACGGTGTCCCAGGCCAGCACGGACCAGCCGGAGCCCTGGATGCCGTTCGCGACGGCGGCGAACTGCGCCTGGAACTTCTCGAACGAACCGAAGAACTCGTCGATCGCCGCGGCGAGCTCGCCCTCGGGGACCTTCGTGTCCGGGCCGAGGTTGGTCCAGAAGATCGAGTGGTTCACGTGACCACCGAGGTGGAACGCGAGGTCCTTCTCGAGCTTGTTGATCGCGCCGAAGTTGCCGGACTCACGGGCCTCACCGAGCTGCTGCAGCGCGGTGTTGGCACCGGTCACGTAGGCCTGGTGGTGCTTGTCGTGGTGCAGCTGCATGATCTTGCCGCTGATGTGCGGCTCGAGCGCGGCGTAGTCGTACGGCAGTTCCGGCAGGGTGTACTCAGCCATGTGAGGTCCTTTCGATCAGTGGGTTGTGGACGCGGCTCCGCGGCTCACGAGAGCCGGGAACGATCGGTGAGGGAGTGGAATTCCCGGTTGTGGTAGACCAGCGGCTCGCCGCGGTCGGCGCCGACGATGATGTCGAGCACCTCGGCCACGACGACGGTCGAGCTGCCGATGGGCGTCGTCGACAGCGGTCGGCAGCGGAGTGCACTCGCCGCACTCGGCAGGTAGCGGTCGCCGGACGGCAACGTGCCCCAGATCGGGTCGTCGGCGGCCGGGCTGCCGGTCGAGGCGAAGCGCCTCGCGAGTGCGACCCCGAGGGAGTCGACCAGGTGCACGACGAACAGCGGCGCACCGAGCACGACCCCGGCCGAGCCGGAGTTCGTCGAGAGCGAGAAGACGAGGACGGGCGGGTCGACGGCGACGCTCGCGACGCTCGAGGCGGTGAGGCCGGTCGGTCCGTCGGGGCCTTCGGCCGTGATGACGGCGACGCCGGCAGGGTGCCCGCGGAAGGCGGACTTGTACGCGTCGGCGATGGTGGCCGGTGCTTCGTCGGGCATGGTGATCGTGGTCGTTCCTTCGGGAGGGGCTGCCGTCACTCGGCGGCTGTCACCCAACGTATGACCTGAACCCTGGTTGAGGTCAACGATTCACAGGTTCGGGCGTGGCCGGGCGCGCCGTGGCGGGCACTTCGTGAGCAGGAATGGTCGGGTCACGCACGGCGACCCGACCATTCCTGCTCACGTAGCGCAGCGACGCTCGCGGCGCGCGGCGCCCGCGCGACCGCTCAGCGGCGCTTGAGCATGACGAGCGCGCCCGCGGCCGCCACCACCATGAGCACCGCGGCGACACCCGCCGTGATCGTCACGCCGGAGTCGAATGCCGCCCGAGCCGACTCGAGCAGCACCTGCCCGGCGCTGCCGCCGAGTTGCCCCGCCGCGGCGACCGCGCCGCCGAGGGTCTCCTGCGCCGCGACGTGCGCCGCCGAGGACAACCCGTCGGGCACCACGACGTGCGCCCGGTAGGTCGTCGCCAAGATCGTGCCGAGGACCGCGGTGCCGAGCACGGCGCCGATCTCGTACGCCGTCTCGGACATCGCCGACGCCGCACCCGCCTTGTCCGCCGGTGCCGTCGAGATGATCAGATCGTTCGTCACCGTCTCGGACGCGCCGATCCCGATGCCGAGCAGCACGAACGCGAACGCCAGGGCAGCGATGGAGGCGTGGTGTCCGAGGACCGCGACGAGGGCGTACGCCGCCGCCGAGAACAGCAGCGCGACCGACACGACCCAGCGCGGGGCGACACGCGCCACGATCGGCACGACCGCGAGCCCGGCGACGATGGTCAGGACCGACCCCGGGATGAGGACGATGCCGGATGCGAACGGGTCGAGCCCCGCCACGAGCTGCAGGTGCTGGGCGATGAAGAACAGGAACCCGGTGAGCGAGAACATCGCCGCCAGGTTCATCAGCACACTGCCGGTGAAGGCCGTGCTGCGGAACAGCCGCAGGTCGAGCATCGGCGTGCGGGACCGCAACTGCCGACGGACGAACGCGATGCCGCAGACGACACCGACGGCGAGCATGGCGATCGCGAGGCCGCGCTCCTCGGGGTGCACGACCGACTTGATGGCCCAGGCGATCGGTGCGAGGGCGCCGAGGGACAGGAACATGCTCGGCAGGTCGACCGGCCCGGGCATCGGGTCGCGGGACTCCGGCACGCAGAACGGCACGCCGACGAGCATGAGCACGAGGATCGGCACCGCGACCAGGAACACGCTGCCCCAGTGGAAGTGCGCGAGCAGCGCGCCGCCGACGAGCGGCCCGAGCGCGTTGCCGGCCGCGAACATCGTCGACCAGACGGCGAGCGCCATCCGCCGCTCCCCCGCGTCCACGAACACGTTGCGGATGATCGAGAGCGTGGCGGGCATGAGCATCGCGCCGAAGACGCCCATCGCGATCCGGGCCGCGACGAGCATCCAGGCGTCGGTCGCGAACGCCGCGGCCACCGAGAACAGGGCGAAGCCGGTCGCACCGATCACCAGGATCCGCCGGCGGCCGATGCGATCACCGATGCTGCCCATCACGACGAGCAGGCCGGCGAGCACCAGCGGGTACGCGTCCACGATCCAGAGCTGCGTGGTGGCGTCCGGGTTCAGCGCGCGGCTGATCGACGGCAGCGCGAAGCTCAGGATGGTGTTGTCGACCGAGATGAGCAGGACCGGCAGCATGAGCACGGCGAGCGCGAGGAACCGTCGGGCGCGGCTCCCGGTGACGCGGGTGGCGACGGGGCTGGTGAGCAGTGCGGACACGGCGGACTCCTGGGACTTCGAGCCGGACCAGGTCGACGGCGGGTGGTACGTGGGGCAGACGAGACGGGACGCGGGATGGACACGCGCCCCGTCAGGACTCCGTTAGTATACCGTCCGGACGGTTTTGGTTGCAAATGCAACTGACGACGGCCGGGAGGCCCGTGGCGGTCCCGCCACGGGCCTTGCATCGGTCCACTGGTCGCGTCGTCGGGCCTACGCCGATTCGCGGAGCAGCAACCGGTGGCGCACCGTGCGCTGCACGGCTGCGCCCGAGCGCGGCAGCTCGCCCGCGAGCATGCCGAGGGCCAGGTCGAGGGCCTGACCGGCGACCTCGTCGAGGTCGACGGCGAGCGTGGTGAGCGTCGGCGCGACGAGCGTCCCGAGCGGCAAGCCGTCGACGCCGACCACACGGACGTCACCGGGGACGTCGACGCCGGCACGACGGCAGGCCGACAGCACGCCGAGGGCCAGCACGTCGTTGAACGCCAGGACAGCGTCCACCCGGCGGTGCTCGGCGAGGATCCGTTCGGTCCGTTCGGCGCCGGCCTCTGCGGTGGGCGCGGACGCGACGACGAGGTCGGGCAGGTACCCGCGACGCCGGAGTGCCGCGACCATGTGCTCCCCGCGCTGGCTCGGCACGCCGTCGGCGGCGGCGTCGAGCACGACGGGGTGCTTCACCCCGACGTCGACGAGGTGGTCGGCGAGGTCATCGATCGCGGCGGTCGGGTCGATCCGGACCGCGGCGCGGGTCACCGGCCCCGAGGGGTCGAGTTCGACGACCGGGACCGAACCGAGCCGTTCGATCCACTCCGGCGCACGGGACCCGAGGTAGCCGATCACGACGTCGGTCTGGGCGCCGAGGGACTCCACCATCCGGTCCGAGTCGCTCGCGAGCCCGACGTCGGCGAGCATGACGTTCCACCCGCGGGCGGCGGCCAGGCCGAGCACCGCGGATGCGAGTGCCGGTGCGTAGGGGTTCCGTAGGTCGTTGACGACGAGCCCGAGCTGGTGGTCGCCACCCGTGACGAGCCCACGGCCGAAGCGCGACGGACGGTAGTCGAGCGCCGCCGCGGCCTGGAGCACACGGTCCTTGGTCGCCGCGCTGATGCCGGACATGCCGTTCATCGCGCGGGTGACGGTCTGCCGGGACACCCCGGCGGCCGCGGCGACGTCGATGATCGTCGCGCGGCCGCCCGGGGTCAGGCGCGGAGGTCCAGCCATGCCACCTGTTCCGGGGAGAGGTCGACGGAGAGGCCCGTCATGGACGACCGGGCCTCCGCGATCGTACGGGGTCCGAAGAGCGGGAACGTCGGGAACGGCTGGTTGAGCACGTACGCCAGCGCGATCGCCGTCGCGGGGACGCCGAACTGCTCGCCCAGTTCGCGCGCACGCCGGAGCCGCTCGAAGTTGTCGTCCGAGTAGTAGCAGCGGACGAGCTCGGCGTCGCTGGTGTCCTCGGGAGTCGCACGGCCGGTGAAGAACCCGCGGGCCTGCGAGGACCATGGCAGCAACGGGACCTGACGTTCCTCCAGCCACGCCTTCGATGCCGCATCGGTCGCGTGTTCGCAGCCGTCCCACGGCACGTCGTACGCCTCGGCGAGACCGAAGTGGTTGCTGAGCACCTCGAACCCGTGCTTGCCGTTGGCCCGTGCGTAGGCGTTCGCCTCGTCGAACCGTGCGGGGGTCCAGTTCGAGCCGCCGTAGACGCGGATGCGCCCGGCTCGGCGGTGTTCGTCGAGCACGTCGACGAACTCCCCCACCGGGATGTCGGGGTTGTCGCGGTGCATCATGTAGATGTCCGCGTAGTCGGTGCCCTGGCGCTCGAGGCTCTCGAGCAGCTGCCGGGTGATCGACTCCGGGTCACAGTGAGGGGTGTGGGCGCCCTTCGTGATGACCACCACGTCCTCGCGGATCCCCCGGTTCTGGATCCACTTGCCGAGCCGACCCTCGAGCACCCCGCCGCCGTAGATGTAGCCGGTGTCGAACACGTTGCCGCCCTGCTCGACGAACAGGTCGAAGATCGCGCTGGCGTGTGCCAGGTCGGGCTGGTTGTCGACGCCCATCACCAGGCGGGACATCCGCTTGCCGACGCCCGGCACCTCGCCGTAGCGCATCGGGTTGCCGTCCTGCACGGTGAGCGGTCGGCCGGACACCGTCGGGATGTCGGCGGTCTCGGCCTCGAAGGGGTAGCGCAGGCTGATCGCCGCGCGCCACCTGTCGAGCGTGCGGGCGGTGGCGAGGGTCTCGCCGGTGGTCATCTGCGCCGCTTCGACCGCACCGGCACGCAGGGCGTCGGTGGTGGCGTCGGCTTCTCGGGCGTAGGGGTGCTCACCCGCGAACGAGAGCGAGCGAGGGGGTTCGTCGACGGTGTGGATCTCGATGGTGGGATCGTCGCCCAGGGTCCACGGGTCGGTGAGCACGATGCGACCGCGCGAGCCGTACACCGACACGGCGTTGTCGTCCTGCACGAAGACGCCGGTCCGGACCGTCGCCGTGATCCCGCCCTTGTAGGTGAGCTGCGCGACCGTCCACTCGTCGACCCCGGTCGGCCCGAGCGTGCCCGTGGCGGTGAGGTCCACCGGCTCGGCGACGGCGACCCCGGTTGCGGCCTGCACGATCGCCGCGGCCATCGTCACCGGGTACCCGCCGACGTCGAGGATCCCGCCGCCGGCGGTGTCGACGTCGAACAGGCGACCGGTGCGCTCGCCCGTCCGGAACGCGAACGAGGCGTCGACGTGGGTCACGTCGCCGATCACGCCGTCGCGGATCAGGTCGAGCAGTGCCGCGGTCTGCGGGTGGAAGCGGTACATGAACGCCTCGACGAGCGGCAGGCCGGCCTGGCGCGCAGCATCGGTGAGTGCCATCGCGGTGCCGTGGTTCACGGCGAGGGGCTTCTCGCACAGGACGGCCTTGCCGGCCTCGAGTGCGGCGAGGACGAGTCGGGCGTGCCCGGTGTGCACGGTCGAGACGTAGACGGCGTCCACCCGCGGGTCGGCGAGGACGTCGTCGTAGGTACCGGCGGTCACGTCCGCGAACCCGAACCCGGCGGCCTCGTCGGCGAAGACCTGCGCCCGCTCGGCGGACGAACTGCCGGCCGCGACCAGGACACCCCCGCTGGCGGGCAGCTGCGAGAGGAAGCGTCGGGCGATGCCGCCGGGGCCGAGGACGGCCCACCCGGGGCGGTCGGTGGCGGTCGAGGTCGGGGTGGTGGCGGTGTTCGCCGTCTGCGCTGACATGCGGATCCTTGTCGTCTCGTGAACCTTCACGGTCGTCTCGACGCTAGCGGGCGCCGGAGCGATCGGCAATGGCCCCGAGGGAATTCGTGAGCGTTCACGGCCGCGACGGCGGAGCTGGCGTCCGCGCCCCCCGGAACTGCTCCTAGACTCTCGGCATGGCCAGTGCCCGCGACCGTGTCCTCGACAGCTTCGTCGCCATCGTGTGCGAGGAGGGCGAGCGTCCCGCCACACTCGACGCCGTCGCCGCGCGCGCCGGTGTCTCGAAGGGCGGCCTGCTCTACCACTTCGGCTCCAAGGCCGCGCTGGTCGAGGGGCTCTGCGAGCGACTGTCGGACCTGTCCGCGATCGACGTCGAGCGCATGCAGGAGGCCGAGGACGGCGCCGCGCGCTACTTCGTCCGCAACTGCCTGTTCGTCGGCAGCGAGCTGGACCTCGCCCTGCTCGCCGCGAGCCGCCTGCAGCAGGCCGGCTACGAAGAGGCCGGACGTACCCTCGACGACACCGAGAACGCCTGGCTCGCGACCCTCGTCGACGCCCTCGGCGACGAGCCGACCGCGCAGGCCGTCAAGCTCCTCGGCGACGGGCTGTACCACCAGGCCTCACTCGGTGCCGCGAGCGACGTGCGACCGAAGCGGGGCAGCGTCGACATGGAGACCCTGCTCACCGTCGTCGACCGTCTGATCGCGACGCGACCGGGAGCGTGAACCGGCACACCTCCGGCTGGGGATAGACTGGGGAACGATCCACTCGTCGACACCCGGAGGTATCCCGTGGGCCGCGTCATCGCCGCTGTTTTCTCGATCCTGCTGCTGCTGGTGTCGATGTACCTGTTCGGGTTCGCCTTCCAGGTCGAGTCGGGCCAGGCCTTCGTCTTCATGGCCGGCGTGCTCCTGATGAGCCTCTCCTTCTTCCTGCCGATCCACGTGTTCGGCAAGCGCTAGCCAGCAAGCACCGCCGCTGACCAGCAAGCACTGATCAGCACACACAGAACGGCCCCGCACCTCACCGGTGCGGGGCCGTTCTGTGTGGCGTGTCCGGTGCCTCAGACCGGGAGGCGCAGGGACCGCAGCGTCACCGCGGTGCTGATCGCCGCGTGTGCGGCCTCGGCGCCCTTGTCCTCCTTGGAGTCGGGCAGCCCGGCTCGGTCGAGCCCCTGCTGCTCGTCGTCCAGCGTGAGCACGCCGAACCCGACGGGCTTGCCGGTGTCGATCGCGACCTGCGTCAGGCCGTTCGTCGCAGCACCCGAGACGTACTCGAAGTGCGGGGTGCCGCCGCGGATGATGACGCCGAGCGCGACCGCCGCATCGAAACCGGCCTCGAGCGCGGTCTTCGCGACCACGGGCAGCTCGAAGCTGCCGGGGACGGGGATGACCTCGGCCGTCGCCCCGAGCCGCTCGACCTCGCGCTGTGCGCCGGCCAGCAGGCCCGCGGCGATGGTGTCGTGCCACTGTCCGGCGATGACGGCCACCCGGATCCCGGTGCCGTCGACCTGGTCGCGGTCCGCCGCGCCTGCTCCGCTCATCGTGTCGTTCCTTCCGTGGGCGCTGCGGTCGCTGCCGCCGCCCGGTCTGCCGCGTCCAGCCACTCGGCGAGCGCGGCGATGGTGATGACGGGCACGCCCTCGCGTGCCCCGAGTCCGACGAGCGCCGGCAGCCGCATCATGCTGCCGTCCTCGTCGACGATCTCGCAGATCGCCGCAGCGGGCCGGAGTCCGGCCGCTGTGACGAGCTCGATCGCTGCTTCGGTGTGCCCGGCGCGCTCCCGGACCCCGCCCGGTCGTGCGCGCAGGGGCACCACGTGTCCGGGTCGGTGCAGGTCGTCGCGCACCGAGGTCGGGTCGGCGAGGACCCGTAGCGTACGGGCGCGGTCGTGGGCGCTGATGCCCGTGGTCACGCCGACGGCGGCGTCGACGGTGACCGTGTAGGCCGTGCCGCGGACGTCCTCGTTGTGCGCCACCATCGGCGGCAGGTCGAGGGCGTCGGCGATCTCGGTGCTGACCGGCGCGCAGATGAACCCGGACGAGTGCGCCACGGTCCACGCGATCCACTCCGGCGAGGCGAGCTCGGCGGACAGGATGACGTCCCCCTCGTTCTCGCGGTCCTCGTCGTCGACGACGATCACCGGGCGCCCGGCGGCGATCGACGCAATCGCGGCCTCGATGGTCGACAACCCGAGTGCCTGCGGGACGGCACCGGCCTCGGCGACCATCACCGGGCCTCCGATCCGACGGTCTCGAGCGACTGCGCCGCGGCGTCGAGCCGCAGCATGCGGCGGACGTGCCGTGCCAGGACGTCGGTCTCGACGTTCACCCGGTCACCCGGCACGCGGAGCCCGAGCGTCGTCGCCTCGAGCGTCTCGGGGATCAGGCTCACCTCGAACCAGGCCGCGTCGGGCGCGGTGTCCTCGGGTGAGACCGCGCTGACCGTGAGCGAGACGCCGTCGAGCGCGATCGAGCCCTTGTCGACCACGAGCGGGCTGAGTGCGGGCGCGAGCGAGAACCGCACGCGCCGCCAGCCGTCACCGTCGGCCGTCTCGAGCACCGTGGCGGTGCCGTCGATGTGGCCCTGCACGATGTGCCCGCCCAGGCGGTCACCCACCGAGGCGGCGCGCTCGAGGTTCAGGCGGTCCCCCACCCGGAGTGCACCGTGGGCGCTCATGTCGAGGGTCTGCTTCATGACGAAGGCGGTGAAGGTCTCGGGGGTCTGCTCGACGACGGTCAGGCAGACACCACTCGTCGCGATCGAGTCGCCGTGCCGGGCGTCCTGCACGACGACGGGGCCGTGGACGGTGAGCGCGACGGAGTCGCCCTGCTGCTCGACGGCGGTGACGGTGCCGAGTTCCTCGATGATGCCGGTGAACACTGGTGTCCTCTCAACGGGACTCCGGGGGCGTTCGACGATCGTCGGCATCGACGGACGGGTCGCACCCCACGGGTCGTGGGGTCGTCCTGTCCGCCCAGCGCGCCTCCCATCCGGACTTTCACCGTCGGTCCCGGAATCCCACCGGGTCAACCTCTGTCGGGTTCGCACCCGTCATCAGTTCGTGGACTGTCACCACCGGCTCGGAATTACACCGACCCCGGAGCGCTTGCGTAATCGGAACGATACCCCAGGCCGCTGACGGCCGCGCCACGGTGGCAGGGCCGTCGTAACCGGGCGTCTCCCCCGGGCACGGTGAGCACGTGGCACCCGCGGTGACCGGCGTCCGCATCCCGCGTCCCGCGTCCGGCGTCCGGCGTCCGGCGTCCGCACTGCGACGATGCACGAGTCGATCGACGAGCGGTCCGTCGGAACATGCACACGCATCCGATGCGCCGACACGTTTCGACAGGACATCCGTCGATCCTCCGGTGTTCTGTCGTGGAACGCGCACGCCCCTCCGGGCATGGTGACGAGGGGCGCCACGGTGCGACGCCCCTCGTCACCCGCCGGTCAGTGCCGGCGACGGAGCACGAGCGTGCCCGCTCCGGCGAGGAGCAGCAGGAGCGCGAACCCGGCGGGCAGGACCGGCGAGCCGGCTCCCGTGTAGGCGAGCTCCGGCTGGCCGTCACCTGCCGCGGCTGCTGCCGCGACGGTCCCGGCGCTGGTGCGGACCCCGCTGGTGGCAGCGGTCGTGGTGGTCACCACACCCGCAGTGGAGGCCCGGGTCGGCTCGACGACGCCGACCACGCCCACCGGGATGGTCGCCGTGCCGGGCGTGGTGCCGGTGTCGGTGCCCGTCCCGTCGGTGGGGACGGTGCCCGGGTCGGTACCGGGGTCCGTACCGGGGTCGGTACCGGGGTCGGTGCCGGGGTCCGTGCCCGGGTCGGTGCCGGGGTCCGTGCCCGGGTCCGTCCCGGGGTCGGTCCCGGGGTTCGTGCCGGTGCCGGGGGTGGTGCTGGTGCCGTCACCGACGATGCCGATCCCGTTGCCGCCGATCGTGATCGGCAGGCTGATCACCGGGGTGACCTGGGTGCCGGAGAGCAGGCCGCCGTCGCCGGAGGTCGAACCGCCGGTCGTCGGGGTCGTGGTGCCGGTGGCCGGAGCCGTGGCGCCGCCGGTGCTCGTGCCGTCACCGAGGACGCCGATGCCGTTGCCACCGATCGTCACCGGGACGTCGACGACCGGGGACACCTGCGTGCCCGAAGCCGTGC
>NZ_JARVRO010000015.1:0-152403 GCF_030209645.1 Curtobacterium sp. ME-Dv--P-122a | reverse complement strand
CCGCCGCCGCTCGCCGCCGCGCGCCCCCCCCCGCGGGCCCGCCCCCCCCCCCCCGGTCCCGCCCCCCCCGGTCCCGCCCGCGCACCGCGCCCCCGCGTACCGTTGGTGCCATGAGCAACTCCTTCGCGATCACCGGTGCCCACGTCGTCCCCGTCTCCGCTCCAGCCTTCGACGGCGGCGCGGTCGTCGTCGAGGACGGCCGGATCACCGCGATCGGTCCGGACGTCACCCCGCCCGAGGGGATGACGGTCATCGACGCCGCGGGTTCGTGGCTCGTCCCCGGGTTCGTCGAGGCGCACGGCCACGTCGGCATCCACGAGGAGGCCAACGGCGAGGCCGGCAACGACACGAACGAGATGACCGCCCCGAACATGGCCGGCGTCCGCGCGATCGACGCGATCGACATCGACGACGAGGGCTTCCGGGACGCCCTTGCCGGCGGGATCACGAGCATCGTCGTCAAGCCCGGCTCCGGCAACCCGATCGGCGGCCAGAGCGTCGCCATCAAGACCTGGGGTGGCCGGACGATCGACGAGCAGCTCATCTCCGACTCGGTGAGCGTGAAGAGCGCCCTCGGCGAGAACCCGAAGCGCGTCTACGGCGGCAAGGGCCAGACGCCCTCGACCCGGCTCGGCGTCGCGAAGATCATCCGCGACGCCTTCGTCGAGGCGCAGAACTACAAGGCCGCCCGCGATGCCGCAGCCGCGAAGGACGAGCCGTTCGCCCGCGACCTGACGAAGGAGACGCTCGTCCGGGTGCTCGACGGCGAACTCGTCTGGGACCAGCACACCCACCGCCACGACGACATCGCCACCGCGATCCGCCTGTCCGAGGAGTTCGGCTACCGCCTGGTCGTGAACCACGGCACCGAGGCGCACAAGATCGCCGACGTGCTGGCCGCCAAGGACATCCCGGTCATCTACGGCCCGCTCTTCACCAGCCGCTCGAAGGTCGAGCTCCGCGACCGCGGCATCCCGAACCTCGCCACCATCGCGGCGGCCGGCGTCCGGGTCGCCATCACGACGGACGCGCCGGTCGTGCCGATCAACATGCTCGTCGACCAGGCGACCGCCGCCGTGAAGGAGGGCCTGCCCGCCCAGACCGCACTCGAGGCGCTCACCGTCAACCCGGCCGAGTTCCTCGGGTTCGGGGACCGCGTCGGTCGGCTGGCCGAGGGCTACGACGCCGACCTGGTGCTCTGGGACGGCGATCCGCTCGACGCGACCAGCCGCGCGACGCGCGTCTGGATCGACGGCAAGCCCGTCTTCGCGTGGACCGACGGGGCCGGCGTCACCACCCCGCGCTGGTAGCGGGTGCACAGCCGGGAGGCCCGGATCGCGACGTGCCTGCGAGTCGCGATCCGGGCCTCCAGGCCGTTGCGCCGGGGGCGCCGCGTGCTCAGACCTCGCGCGCCAGCAGGAAGTCGTTGATGCGCGTCGTGAGCTCCGCGTCGATCGGCCGCGCGTCGCCGTTCACCGAACGGATCGGCGCAGCCTGCCGCACGCTCGACACGAGCCAGAGCGCGTCCGCCGCCGCCAGGTCGGCGAGGGTGACGAGTTCGTAGGCGGTCTCGATGCCCTCCTGCTCGGCGAAGCGGAACACGTCGGCCTGCGTCGTGCCGGCCAGGATCCCGATGTCGGTGCGGGGCGTGACGAGCCGGTCGCCGACCTTCATGATCAGGTTCGCGCGCGTGCCCTCGAGCACGTAGCCGTCACTCGAGACGAACAGGGCGTCGTCGGCGCCGCGGCGGACGGCCTCGCGCAGGGCGGCCATGTTGACGCCGTACGACAGCGTCTTCGCGCCCTGCAGCAGCCACGGCGAGGTGCGCTCGACGTCGTGCCGGTACCCGCGGTCCAGGACGACGACGGAGATGCCCTCGGTGCGGGCGGCCGTGGAGTCGCCCGACGGCGCGGCGTAGACCCACCCGGTCGGGCGGTCGGTGCCCTCGACGCCGCGGGTCAGGACGGTCTTGGCGAAGGCCTCGCGCACCGGGTCGAGGCGGGCGCAGACGGCCTCGATGGCATGGCGCCAGGCCTCCGGGTCGGGAGCGGGCAGGTCGAGCATCGCGGCGGAGCGGCCGAAACGGGCGAGGTGCGCCTCGAGGGCCTGGGGCCGACCGTCGATCACCGTGATCGTCTCGAACACGCCGTCACCGCGCGTGACGCCGAGGTCCTGCACCTGCACGTGCTCCTCGAGTGGCTTCGCCCAGGTGAAGGCGTCGGCCGCGGGGTCGTGCGGCGCAGCGTCGCGGGAGGGCTGGTTGAGGACGGCGAGCACGGTTTCGGTCATGCGTCCATCCAACCGCAGCTCAGCCGGCTTCGGGCAGCGCGCCCAGCAGCTTCCACACGGCGGGCGTCAGCTCGGGGTGCTGCAGCGCGATCCGGCGCAGCCGGTGGTACTCCTCGCCCAGCCGGGTGCCCTGCCCGGACGCCGGGTGGCTCGACCACTGCGCGTGCCGCTTGCCGATCGCCTCGTCCAGGTCGACGGCATCCGCGCGCAGGATCAGCACGACCTGCTCGTCGACGGTGGGGAGCGTCGGCATGAACTCCCACGGGTCCTCGCCCTGACGGCTCCGGTGCTCGACGAGCATCGAGATCTCCTCGGCGGCCTCGGCGCGCAGCACTTCGAGGCTGCGCCCGGTCCTGCGGGGCTCAGCCATGGTGCCCCCGCAGCACGCCTGCCATGGGAAAAGCGTACGACACTCCATCGGTCACACTGGACGCGTGACCCTTCGCGACGAGAGCAAGTCCCAGCATCCCCGGGTGGTGGTCGTGTACCTGCTGCGCGACGGCGAGGCAGGCCCCGAGGTCCTGCTGGGGGAGAAGCGCCGCGGTCTCGGCACGGGCCGGCTGGTCGGCCCCGGCGGCAAGCGCGAGGCCGGCGAGTCGGCGGTCGAGACCGCCGTGCGCGAGGTGCGTGAAGAGGTCGGCCTGCGGCTCGACGCGGTCGACCTGGAGGCCCGTGGCACGTTGGACTACCGGTTCCCGTACCGACCGTCCTGGTCCCAGGTCTCGGACGTCTTCGTCTGCCGCCGCTGGCAGGGCGACCCGTCGGGCTCTGACGAACTGGAGCCGCGGTGGATCCCTGTCAACACCGTGCCCTACGACGCGATGTGGGACGACGCCCGCTACTGGTTGCCGGGGGTGCTCGCGGGCGGCAACGTCCGGGCGCGGTTCACGTTCGCAGATGACGACGCGACGGTCGCCGGGTTCACCGGGACGGGCGTGGGCGTCGGCGTGGAGGACTAGCTGCTGGCTGCTAGCGCGGCTGCTGGGTGCGGGTGCTGCCGGTGCGCGCTTCCTCGGCGGCGGCCATGACGTCGGCGTCGCCGCTCCGGCCACCCAGGGGCCGCACGAAGAAGTCGATGATGCCGACGACGATCGCGCCGATCATCGAGAACATCGCCCACCCGACGAACAGCCCGGCGGTGCCGCGGCCGTCGGCGGGCGCGAGCAGGACGCTCGCGGCGTAGAAGCCCACCGTCAGCACGAGGAACACGACGACGACGGTGATGAGGACGCGGTGCCAGGTGATGCGCGGGTTCATCCGATCAGGATACGCGTCAGCGGTCGGCGTGCTTGCCGTGCGGAGCCGCCGCCGGTCGCGGTTCCTTCCGGTTCGCGGGGCGCTGCACGGCGATGCGCCCGGTCGGCGTCGCGTCCGGCTCCAGGCCGTCGCGACCGCCGGTGAAGACGTCACCGCCGGTGCGCTCGTCCTCCCAGTCGTCGTCGCGCAGCACGCTCAGGGTGCCGGTCTCGGTGGAGGTCAGGCCGTGGCGCTCGAGCTCGGCGTCGCGCTGCCCGCCGAGGAACTCGCGGTTGGCGGTGTTGGCGTCCTGGAACATCGTGGTCCGGCCGGTGACGATCGCCCGGATCCGTCGGCGCTCCCACCACTTCTTGCCGAAGTACATCAGCACCAGGCCAGCCGTGGCGTAGCAGGCCATCGTGATCAGTCCGCGAGCCGGGCCGGGGCCGACGCCGTAGACCTGGTGCTTGATCATGTCGACCATGCTCGAGCCGACGACGACGTTGTTCAGCCAGGCGAAGGGCTCGGGCATGAACCACTTCGGGTAGGCGCCGCCGGACGACGGCATGGACAGGAAGACGAAGCAGATCATCGCGGGGGCGGCGATGAACCGGCCGACGAAGTAGCTCAGGCCGTTCACCGCGAGGCCGATCGCCACGATCCAGCCCCAGGCGATGAGCACGAGCTGGATCCAGTGCCCGTGGATGGCGCCGAGCACGGGCCCGGCGAGCGTGTTCGTGATGAGCGAGATGACCAGGCCGCCGACCACGATGACCGTCATCCGGGTGCGGTGCCGGAGCGGGCCGCCCATGATGCCGATGAACATCGCGACCATGTAGCCGCCGATGCACCACGCGAGCATGACGTACATCGCCACGGTGCCGTACTCGTCCCACGCCGGCAGGGGTGCGAGCTCGGTGACCTTCGGGGTCGCGACGCCCAGGCCGGTCAGCACCGCGGTGAGGGTGGCCGGCACGAGGCTCGCGACCTGGAACTGGTGCGCGCTCGCCTTGAAGAACTCGTTCGCGGCGGGGTCGTACGCGACCGCCATCGAGCCGCCGACCACGTCGCGCTTCGCCTGCGCGAGCGAGTCGTACGTGTGGAACACGAACTCGCCGGGCAACGCCTGCTGCACCGCCTGCACGAACGCCGGGTCGCTGCCGATCAGGGCGATCGGGACGTCGTGCGGGTGCGGGGCGTGGAACGCGAAGACGTAGCACAGGCAGAACCCGACGATGAAGAACAGCGGCATCCAGAGCTGCAGGCCGATCAGCTGCAGCGACGGGTGCAGGGTCGAGTACCACCGGCGGTAGGCGCCGTGCTGCTGGGGCGCGGGCACCGGAGCCTGTCGCCGGGGTCCCGAACGCGTGTGCCCGGCGACCTTGCCGCCACGACGCGGCTTGGTCCCACGTGCGGAGGGCCTGGTCCCACGCGGCTTCGGCGGCGTGGGACGGGAACCGCCGGGGCGCTCCGGTCCGTCGTCGTTCCTGGGGACGTCGTTCCGCGGCGTGCTCACTCGGCGCTCTGCTCCTGCTCTCGATCGGAGCGCCAGGATACGCCCGGGGTGCTCAGGAGCGACTGCGCGACGCCTGCGCCGAGTCCATCGCGAGCTCTTCCGCATCGAGGGTCACGAGCACGCGGCGCATGACCTCCTCGTCGAGGTTCCCCTTCTCCCGCTCCTCGAGCACGATCTCGCGGCGGCGGTCGAGGAGCTCGCGCCGGATGTCCTGGATCTGCGAGCCACGCAGGCGCAGTGCGACGTTCCGCCCCTCGTCCTCTTCTTCCTCGGCGTCCTGACGGAACGTCTCGGCCTGACGCTCGAGTCGCGCCTTCAGCCGGTTGACCACCGAGTCGACGGCTTCCGAGCCGTACTGCTTCGCCCACGCCGGACGCCGCTTCTCGAGCAGCTCGATCGCGGCCTCGGTGGTGCGCTGGTTGAGCCGCATCTCACTGCGCACGTCCTCCTCGCCCTCGGCGGGGTCCTGCACCTTGAGCGCGCGGATGACGAACGGCAAGGTGAGTCCCTGCAGCAGCAGG
The DNA here is from genome assembly GCF_030209645.1 of Curtobacterium sp. ME-Dv--P-122a. Classification (NCBI taxonomy): domain Bacteria; kingdom Bacillati; phylum Actinomycetota; class Actinomycetes; order Micrococcales; family Microbacteriaceae; genus Curtobacterium; species Curtobacterium sp. ME-Dv--P-122a. Next base: position 146,841 of record NZ_JARVRO010000015.1, on the reverse strand, counting down.
GTCCCGACGGTGACGAAGAAGGCGATGATGAAGATGGTGTCCTGCGCCGGGATCTGCGTCGGGCTCGCCACGACCGACACGGCTGCGGCAAGGGTCACCACGCCGCGCATGCCCGTCCACGAGATGACGGTGAGCTCCCGCCAGTTGAGCTTCGGCTCGGCGGAACCACGCATCCAGCGCAGCGACGGGTGGCCGCGGGACAGCTTGATCCGGAGCGGCCGGAGCCACTTCCCGTTGAACCGGTTGCGCGCGTAGGACTCGAAGACGAACAGCGGCCGGACCAGGATCACCACCGCGAGCACGACGGCCGCGGCGGTGAGCGTCTGCCCGAGGCTCCGCTCGCTCTCGACCAGGTCCTGCACGACGGTGTTGAGCTGCAGGCCGATGAGCGCGAACACGAAGCCCTCGAGGATGACGTCGATGCTCGTCCAGAGCGGGCGCTCCTGCAGGCGGGTCGCGTAGCCCTCCTTCGGCGAGTTGTAGCCGATGTACAGGCCGGCCGTCACGACCGCGATGACCCCGGAGCCGGACAGGTCCTCGGCGAGGATGTAGGCGACGAAGGGCAGCAGGATGCTCATGATCGTCTCGACCACGGGGTCGTTGATGCGCATCCGGATCCAGTGCACGACGACGCCGAGCACGATGCCGACGACCAGGCCGACGCCGATCGCGAGCCCGAAGATGCCGAGGTCCTGCCAGACCGTCAGCGACGTGCCGGCGATGATGAGCGTGAACACGCGCACCAGGGTCAGCGAGGCTGCGTCGTTGATGAGGCTCTCGCCGGACAGCACGGTCATGACACGCCGGGGGAGTCCGAGCTTCCGGCCGATCGCGGCGGCGGACACCGCGTCCGGCGGGGCGACGATCGCGCCGAGCAGGATCGCCGCAGGCAGCGTCATGTCCGGGATGAGCAGGTACGCCACCCCGCCGACGACCAGGGCCGTCACGATCACCAGGAAGATGCCGAGTCGTCGGATCTGCTTGATCGAGCCGCGGAAGCTCTGCCACGACACGTCGAGCGCGGCGGAGTAGAGCAGCGGCGGCAGGATCACCGTGAGGATGACCTCGGAGTCGATCTCCATCGGGGGCAGCCCGGGCAGGAACGAGGCCGCCAGGGCGACCGCTGTGACGAGCAGGGGAGCGGGGAGCCCCTTGGCGCGGGCGAACCCGGTCACCGCGAGCGATCCGATCAACAGGATGAGGAGCTCAGCGGTGTCCATGGACCCATTCTTCCATCGGCATGGTTCCGAACCTGAACGAGTGTGAAGCGACGGTGAACAACAGGTTGCCGATCAGGTTTGCTCGAAGGGCCGACGCCTGGGACACTTGCCCGCGGTGGACATCACACTCATAGTCGTCCTGGTCATCGCGTTGGCCCTCTTCTTCGACTTCACAAACGGTTTTCACGACACCGCCAACGCGATGGCGACCCCGATCGCGACCGGCGCCATGAAGCCCAAGGTGGCGGTCACCGTCGCTGCGGTGCTCAACCTGGTCGGTGCGTTCCTCAGCACCGCCGTGGCGACGTCGATCTCGCACGGGCTGATCAACGAGGGCCCCGGTGGCGTCGCGATCAGCCCCGAGATGATCTTCGCGGGCCTGATCGGGGCAGTCGTCTGGAACATGATCACGTGGCTCCGCGGGCTGCCGTCGTCGTCCTCGCACGCGTTGTTCGGCGGGCTGATCGGTGCCGCGATCGTCGGAGCCGGGTTCCAGTCGGTCAACTACGTCGCGTTGCTGACGGTCGTGATCATCCCGGCGTTCGCCTCGCCCGTGATCGCGGCGCTCGTGTCGTTCCTGTCGACGCGCATCGCGTACCGGATCACCAAGCGGCCGGTGTTCCCGAACGAGCGCGGCGGGTTCCGGATCGGGCAGGTCTTCACCAGCTCAATGGTGTCCCTGGCACACGGCACCAACGACGCGCAGAAGACGATGGGTGTCATCACGCTGACCCTCATCGCCTCGGGCGCGCAGTCGTCGAACCAGGGCGTGCAGTTCTGGGTCGTCGTGGCTTGTGCCCTCGCGATCGCGCTCGGTACCTACACGGGTGGCTGGCGCATCATCCGCACGCTCGGCTCGGGCATCACCGAGATCCGGGCGACCCAGGGCTTCGCGGCCGAGGCCTCGACCGCGGCGACGATCCTCGCCTCCAGCCACCTCGGCTTCGCACTGTCCACCACGCAGGTGTCCTCGGGTTCCATCATCGGTGCCGGTCTCGGCCGCCGGGGCTCGAAGATCCAGTGGTCGACTGCCGGCAAGATCGTCATCGCCTGGTTCATCACCCTGCCTGCCGCTGCTGCGGTCGGTGCCGTCGCCTCCGGGATCGCCCGTCTCGGTGTCATCGGGCTCGTGATCGACGCCGTGGTCGGTGCCGCCGTCATCCTCGGCCTGTACCTCTGGTCGCTCCGCAAGCCGCACGAGCAGGCCTCCGCGATCGAGGTCGACGTCGCCGCGAACGCGGTCCTGACCCGCAAGGAGCTGCGTGACATGCAGCGCAAGAAGCGTGCCGACGCGGTCGCCCAGCGTCGCGCCGAACTGAGCCGCGAGCGCACGCTCCGTCGCATGGCGGCCCGCAAGGGAGGCCGTCGCTGATGGGCATCGACTGGTTTGCATTCCTCACGGTGGCGCTCGTCGCCGTGGTCTCGTCGTGCTTCGTCGTCGCCGTGTACTCGGTCGGCCTCCGTCTCTGGAGCGCCGCCGACACCCGCGAAGGCAAGTTCACCGTGAAGGAGGACGGCACGATCGGCCCGGCCACCGCCGGCTTCCCGAACCCCGCCGGAGCCTCGGCGGCCGCACGCGCACTCCGCGCCGCTGCCGTCGCGTGCTTCGTCGTGTGCGGCGCCGTCGTGCTCTACGGCATCTACCTCATCGTCCCGCAGTTCCACTGACGGGCACGCTCGCGAGCGGGCAGCGCGCTTGGTGAGCAGAAGATGTCGAGTCGCGGTGTGGAACCCGACCCCTTCTGCTCACGAAGTGCGCGGGCGGGCGCGCGTTCGCCGCGCCCGCAGCGCGAGCGGGCGAAACGCCCGCGTCCGCGCTCGCGCCTACCCCGCCATTTCGCCCGCTCGCGTCCGGGGCATGACCGCGGGTCGGACGGGAGGCCCGTGGCGGCCTGGCACCGGGCCTCCAGTCCGTCGCGGGCGAGCGGGCGAAATGCCGCCGTGTGTGGCGGACGCGACCACGCCATTCCGCCCGCTCGCGTGGGCGGCGCGCTTGGTGAGCAGAAGATGTCGCGTCGCCGGGTGGGACGCGACCCCTTCTGCTCATGAAGTGCGCGGGCGGGTCGGACGGGAGGCCCGTGGCGGCCTGGCACCGGACCTCCAGGCCGTCGCGGGCGCGCAGGCGGCGCGCTTGGTGAGCAGAAGATGTCGAGTCCCGCAGCGCGAGCCGACATCTTCTGCTCACGAAGCGACGGGAGGCGCTCGCGCGGGCACGCCGCCCGCTCCGCACAGCCCCGGCGCGTTCCCGGACCGGCCGGACGGACGGGACTAGCCTCGACGTGTGACCGGCAACGAGGAGGCACCTGTGACGACGACGACGCGGACCGAGAGCGACTCGCTGGGATCACGGGAGGTCCCGAACGATGCGTACTGGGGCATCAACACGTTGCGGGCACTGGAGAACTTCCCGATCACCTCCGTTCCGATCGCCGTGTACCCGGACCTCATCGAGGCGCTCGTCACCGTGAAGCAGGCGGCGGCGCGGGCGAACCGGGCGATCGGTGTCCTCGACGAGGAGCGCGCCGACGCGATCGACCGTGCAGCGCAGGAGGTCCGCGACGGAGCGCTCCGCGAGCAGTTCGTCGTCGACGTCGTGCAGGGCGGCGCGGGGACGAGCACGAACATGAACACGAACGAGGTACTCGCGAACCGGGCCCTCGAACTGCTCGGGCGGGAGCGGGGCGACTACGCGTACCTGCACCCGATCGACCACGTGAACCGCAGCCAGTCCACGAACGACACCTACCCGACGAGCATCAAGATCGCGATGATCTTCGGGGTCCGTCGTCTGATCGTGCAGCTCGAGGAGCTCTCCGCGGCGTTCGCCGAGCGGGGCCGCGCCTTCGCCGACGTGCTGAAGGTGGGCCGGACGCAGCTGCAGGACGCGGTGCCGATGACCCTCGGGCAGGAGTTCACCGGCTTCTCGCACACGATCCAGGAGGACGCTGACCTGCTCCGCAAGGTGATGCCGCTGCTCGCCGAGATGAACCTCGGCGCGACGGCGATCGGCACCGGGATCACCGCGGACCCGCTCTACCGCGACGAGGTCCGCCGACAGCTGCAGGAGGCGAGCGGCATCGACGTCGTCACCGCCCCCGACCTCATCGAGGCGACGAGTGACGCCGGTGCGTTCATGACCCTGTCCGGCACGGTGAAGCGCAGCGCCGCCAAGCTCTCGAAGATCTGCAACGACCTGCGGCTGCTGTCCTCCGGTCCGCAGGCGGGCCTCGGCGAGATCACCCTGCCGGCTCGCCAGGCCGGCTCGTCGATCATGCCCGGCAAGGTCAACCCGGTGATCCCCGAGGTCGTGAACCAGATCGCCTACGCGGTCGCCGGCGCGGACACCACCGTGACGATGGCGGCGGAGAGCGGGCAACTCCAGCTCAACGCCTTCGAGCCGATCATCGCCCACTCGATCCTGCAGTCGCTGCAGTGGATGTCCCGCGGCTGCGCGACCCTGCGTGAGCACTGCGTCGTCGGCATCGAGGCGAACGAGGCGAAGCTCGCCGCCCAGGTCGACACGAACGTCGGCGTCGTCACCGCGCTGACGCCGTACATCGGGTACGCGGCCGCGGCGTCGATCGCGCACACGGCGCTGACCACCTCGACGCCGATCTCGACGCTCGTCGTGGCCGCGGGGCTGATGGAGGAGGACCAGGTCATGCGGGTGCTCAGCCCGGCACGGCTGTCGGGGATCGAGCTGGCGACGGGTGCGATCCCGATCGTCACCGAGGAGATGCTGGACGCCGAGGCGCGCAAGCGCTGACGCGGGGCGTCCGCGCGAAAAAGCGGACGCGGACGCGCACGCGCGCGCCCACGCACGCGCGCACCCCCGTCAGGGCAACGGCCGCTCGCCCACCCGCACCTGCTGCGCCATCGCCCGCAGGTGCTCCTCGTTCGGGGTCAGCTCGGCGTCCTCGTCCTCGGCGACCCGCGCGGCCTCGGCCCGGACGTGCTGCGCGGCCGCGATGTCCTGGTCCCGCCAGCGCGCGAGCGTGAAGTTCCGCGTGACGTCGCGGAGCGGGAGCCGGATCGACTCGTCCGCCTCGATGCCGGCGAGCAGCTGCCGCATCCGGATCACCTCGGAGTCGAGCTCCCCGCCGACCACGAGCACGAAGTTCGAGATGTACAGGTACACGAGCAGCAGGATCGCGCCACCGAGCCACCCGTAGGCGCGGTTCCCGCCACCGAGGGTCTCCACGTAGAGCGCGAACCCCACCGTGGCGATGGCCCAGGTCACGATCGCGAACGCGGCACCGGCCGACACCCACCGCAGCTGCGGGGTCTTCACGTTCGGCGTCGCGTAGTAGAGCACCGCCACCATCACGACGAGGTCGGCCGCCAGCACCGGCCACTTCACCACGTTCCACACGTCGTCGATCCAGGGCGCCCACCCGAGCTGCCGGATCACGGCCTCGGAGATCGTCGGTGTCCCGAGCAGGATGACGATGGCGACGGCACCGCCGACCATGACGAGCAGCGTGACGAGGAGCATCATGCTGCGGAACTTCCAGATCCGCCGGCCCTCCTCGACCTCGTAGGCGGTGTTCATCGCCCGCCCGAACGCCGTCGCGTAGCCGGACAGCGACCAGAGCGTCAGCACGACGCCGATCGTGAACCCCAGCCACGGGTTGTCCAGGGTCAGCAGCTGCCGGAGTGGCCCCTCGAGGTGCTGGGCGGTCTCGGGCCGGACGATGAACCCGAGGACCTCGACGATGTCGGTCAGGCTGTCGCCCTTGCGGTCGACGATCGACAGCGCCGACACGACCGCCAGCGCGGTCGGGAACACCGTCAGCAGCGCGAAGAACGTCAGCGACGCGGCCGCGTCGACGACGCGGTGCCGGATCACCGAGTGGTAGGTGCGCCGGACGACGGCGCGGACTCCCGTCCGCTGGAGGTCGCGCGATGCGCTGTCCGGCATGTGTCGTACGGTACCCGACACGTGACGGCCTGGAGGCCCGTGGCGGGCCCGCCCCGCGCCTCCAGGCCGATGGTGGTCGCGTCCACCCCGCCGAAGCGACACGATCCCGCGTCGGTCCGCCGTCCGCGTCGCTGAAGCGACGGATGTCCGCGGATGGTTCGTGCAGATCTGTCGCTTTCGCGAGGGAGGACAGTCCGGCAGATGGCCGCGCGCACCGCTCGCGGTCAGTTGGCGTGGGGGTGCAGGGCGTCGTAGCGGCGGAACGACGGGACCATCCGGAGGAGCAGCGCGACGAGGCCGATGATGAGCACGCCGCCGATGACCGGCGGGTACGCGATGCCGGCCGCGACGACCAGGCCGGCGTACAGGTCGCCGAGCCGCGGGCCGCCCGTGACCACCACGATGAAGATGCCCTGCAGCCGACCGCGCATGCCGTCCGGCGACGCCGCCTGCAGGATCGTGTTCCGGAACACCGAGCTGACGTTGTCCGCACCGCCGGCCATCGCCAGGAACAGCGCCGCGAGCCCGAGCGCCGGCAGGATCTCGACCCCGAACGCCTCGCCCGAGCGGCCGCCGAGCACGTGCGCCAGCGCGATGACCACACCGAAGGCCGCGATCGCCCCGCCGTACGCCGTGATGGCCCAGCCGACGGCCTCACCCTGGCGTCGGACGTGCCCGAGCGGCCCGGAGAACACGCTCGACAGCAGCGCTCCGATCGCGTACGCGGCGGTCAGGATGCCGACCGTGATCGATCCGCCGCCGATGACGAGCGCCCCGATCGCCGGGAACAGCACGCGCGGCTGCCCGAACGTCATCGCGATGATGTCGAGCACGAAGGTCATCGTGATGTTGCGCGACCGCCGCAGGAACTTCGCGCCCTCGATGAGCGAGCCGAGCCCCGGCCGCAGTGCGTCGTGGTCGGCGGCCATCCGGGGCAGCGTGAACACCCCGAGGAACGCGAACGTGAACAGCACGACGTCGATCGTGTACGTCGGCGCGAACCCAACGGTCGCGATGAGCACGCCGGCGATCGCCGGACCCACGGTGACCTGGAACCCGGACGCGATCCCGCCCAGGGCGCTCGCCGCGGGCAGCAGGTCGGTGCCGACGAGCCGCGGGACGATGGCCGAGCGGGAGGCGTTGCTGACGGTGGCGGCCACGGCGTTGACCGTCGCGAGCACGTAGAGCAGTGCGACGCTGTGCAGGTCGAGCCAGGCGTGCGTGGCGATCAGGGCGACGGCGACCCACGCGATGATCGACGACACGAGCGCGACGAGGCGTCGGTCGAAGGCGTCCGCGAGCATGCCGCCGTACAGGCCGGCGACGATCATCGGCACGAGTGCGATGACACCCACCAGGGCCACGGCGAAGGTCGAGCGGGTGATCTCGTAGACCTCGAGCCCGACGGCGACGGTGGTCATCTGGGTACCGATGCCGGCGATCGCCGTGCCGGCCCAGAGCCGGGCGAAGGCGGGGGAGCGGCGGAGCGGGGTGAGGTCGGCGAGCAGGCGGCGGCGCGGCGGTGCGGGAGTCGATGGTGTCACGGTGGAACCATTCTGCGGGCTGGACGCTCGTTGCGCGTGCCCGGTGCGCGCTCTGGTTGACTGATCCGCATGACTGACCTGAACAGCAAGCCCGAGTTCGACGCCCCCGAGGGCCCCGCCCCCACCGAGCTCGTCATCACCGACATCGTCGAGGGTTCCGGCGAGGAAGCGTCCGCCGGCTCGACCGTCAAGGTCCACTACGCCGGGGTCGAGTACGAGACCGGCGAGGAGTTCGACAGCTCCTGGAACCGCGGCGAGCCCATCGACTTCCCGCTCGCGGCCCTGGTGCGCGGCTGGCAGGAGGGCATCCCCGGCATGAAGGTCGGCGGACGCCGCAAGCTCGTCGTCCCGCCGGAGCTCGCCTACGGCCCCGCCGGTGGTGGCCACTTCCTGTCCGGCAAGACCCTCATCTTCGTGATCGACCTGCTCGGGGTCCGCTGATGCAGGTCGGTGCCCCGACGATCGAGCTGAACGACGGCCACCGGTTCCCGGAGCTCGGCCTCGGCACCTACGGCCTGAACGGCGACGAGGGTGCTGCCGCGGTCGGCACCGCGATCGCGAGCGGCTACCGGCTGCTCGACACGGCGCTGAACTACGGCAACGAGGACGCCGTCGGCAAGGCCGTCCGTGAGTCCGAGGTGGCGCGCGAGGACCTCGTCGTCACGTCGAAGCTGCCCGGCCGGCACCACGGCTACGACGAGGCGCACCGCTCGATCGACGAGACCCTCGGCAACCTGGGGCTCGACCACGTCGACCTGTACCTGATCCACTGGCCGAACCCGTCGGTGGACAAGTTCGTCGACACCTGGAAGGCGTTCGTCGACCTCCGCGACAGCGGCAAGGTCCGCTCGATCGGCGTCTCGAACTTCACGCCCGAGCACCTGCGCCGCATCGTCGACGCCACCGGGGTCGCCCCGGCCGTCAACCAGGTGGAGCTGCACCCGTACTTCCCCCAGGCGGAACTGCGGAAGGTGCACCAGGAGCTCGGCATCGTGACCGAGAGCTGGAGCCCGCTCGCGAAGCGGTCGGAACTGCTCACCGAGCAGCCGATCGTCGATGCCGCCGCGGCGCACGGTGTGGCACCCGGCCAGGTCGTGCTGCGCTGGCACGTCCAGCTCGGTGCGGTGCCGGTGCCGAAGTCGGGCGACGCCGCCCGCCAGAAGGAGAACCTCGACGTCTTCGGCTTCGAGCTGACCGACGACGAGGTGCAGGCGATCTCCGCGCTCGAGCGCGGTCGTCTGTGGGACGGCGACCCGGACACGCACGAAGAGATGTGACCCAGACGCGACCCTTCGGGGACAGCGGGGCTCCCGGTGGGCAGTACACTGGTTCCCCCTCTTCCCGAAGGGTTGCGTGTGTCCGAACCGACCGAGATCGACCGTGAACGCGGCTACGTCGACGGCCTCTTCCGTCGTCTCGACGAGCTGACCGCCGAGGCCGAGCAGCGCCTCGCCGAGACCCGCCGACAGGCGGTCGGCGGGAACCACCAGAGCCGCAGCGAGCGCGACGCGTACGCGCGGCTCTACGAGGACACCGTCGCGACGCTCGAACGGGTGGGGGACCGGCTGGTCTTCGGCCGGCTCGAGGTCGCCGAGCCCGACAACCCCGACGACACCTTCCGGTACATCGGCCGCGTGGGGCTCCGCGACGCCGAGCACCGGCCGCTGCTGCTCGACTGGCGCGTCCCCGGTGCGAGCGCCTTCTACCAGGCCACCGCAGCGCACCCGATGGGCATGCGCTCCCGCCGGCACCTGTCCCTGCAGGGCCGTCGCGTGGTCGGCGTCGAGGACGAGGTGTTCGACGCCTCGCTCTACGACGACGAGCGCACCCACCTGCAGGGCGAGGGGGCGCTGCTTGCCGCGGTGACCGCCGAACGCACCGGCCGGATGACCGACATCGTCGCGACGATCCAGGGTGAGCAGGACCGCATCATCCGCTCCCCGCTCGAGGGCGTGCTCATCGTGCAGGGCGGCCCCGGCACCGGCAAGACCGCCGTGGCGCTGCACCGAGCCGCCTACCTGCTGTACTCGTACCGCGAGCGGCTGCGGGGCTCCGGCGTGCTCATGGTCGGCCCGTCCCCGGCGTTCCTGACGTACATCGAGCAGGTGCTCCCGTCGCTCGGCGAGACCGGTGTCGTGATGGCGTCGCTCGGCTCGCTCTACCCGGGCGTGCACGCGACGACGCACGACACCCGCGACGTCGCCGCCGTCAAGGGCGCCGCGCAGATGGCGTCACTGCTGCGCCGGGCCGTGCGCTCGCGCCAGGTCGTGCCGACCGAGTCGGTCACGCTCGACATCGAGGGCGAGCGGCTCGTCGTGCCGCCGCAGCTCGTCGCCGACGCCATGAAGCGCGCGCAGGACCGCGGCAAGCCGCACAACGCCGCCCGCGTCACGTTCAACAAGACCGCCCTCGACGCGATGACCCGCCTGCTCGCCGAGCAGCTGCGGGAGCGCGGCACCACGGTGGACGAGGCCGACGAGAAGGTCCTGCGCGAGGACATCCGGAGTTCGTACGACGCCCGTGTGCTGCTCAACACCGCGTGGTTGCCGCTGCCGCCCGAGAAGTTCCTCGAGGACCTCTACGCCCGGCCGAACTGGCTCGCGTCGCTCACCCCCGACTGGACCCCGGAGCGCCGCGCCCTGCTGCAGCGTGCCCGCGGCACGGCCTGGACCGTCGAGGACGTCCCCCTGCTCGACGAGGCCGCCGAACTGCTCGGCCCGTTCGACCCGACCGGCGGCGCCGCCAAGCGCGCGGCGAAGGCCAGCCGGAACCGTGACATCGAGAACGCCCGCCAGGCCATCGAGAACATGGGCGTCGAGGGCATCGTCAGCGCCGAGCAGGTCGCCGGCTCGTTCGCCGAGGGCGGCGACCCCCGCTCCACCGCCGAGCGCGCCGCCGACGACCGCGAGTGGACCTACGGGCACATCGTCGTCGACGAAGCGCAGGAGCTCTCGCCGATGCAGTGGCGCGTGCTCGCCCGCCGCAACCCGCTGCGCTCCTTCACGATCGTCGGCGACATGGCGCAGGGTTCCTCGCCCGGTGCCGCACGCACCTGGGACGACGTCATCGGGGCGCTCGCGCGTCGCCGACGCGGCCGTGCGCCGCAGGTGCCGCTCGACCACCGCATCGAGCAGCTCACGGTGAACTACCGCACCCCGCGCTCCATCGTCGAGGCCGCCGGGGCCTTCGCGGACAGCGCCGGCCTCACGGTCACCCGCAACGAGGCCGTTCGAGACGGTGACCCCGTCGAGCGCGTCCGCGTCGCCCGGGCCGACCTGCTCGACACCGTCGTGGCCGTTGCCGACGCCGAGCGTGCCCGGATCGGATCCGGCACCATCGGCGTCATCGTCCCCGAGGCCCAGGTCGACACGGTCCGGCAGCGGCTCGCCCGCACCGAGGCGGACGTCCGGGGCCTCGCCTCGCCGAACGCCGGCTCGCTCACGGTGCTGACGGGTGCGGACGCCAAGGGTCTGGAGTTCGACGGCGTGCTGCTCGTCGACCCGGACGGCGTGGGTGCCGACGCCGCCCGTGCCGCCGCCGCGGTGTACGTCGCGATGACGCGTCCGACCCGTCGCCTGACGGTCATCGACGTCGACTGACGGTCGTGCGCGTGTCCCCGCGCACTTCGTGCGCAGGAACGGTCGGGTCCGTCGGTCCCACGCGACCGTTCCTGCGCACGATCGGTGGGCGGTGGCGTCCCCGCGGGGCGGACGGGAGGCCCGGTGCGGGCCCGCCACGGGCCTCCCGGCTCAGGTCGGGTCGCCCTCGGACCGCACCCGCGCGACGAGGTCGGCCCACGGGCCGTCGAGGCGGCGACCAGGGATCGTCACGGTGGTGCGCTCGACGGTGATCGTCCAGCTGAAGTCGTCGGGGACGGGCGCGGCCGTCGGTGCCTGGGTGCGCCGCAGCGCGTCGACGACGTCGGGCCACGCCGTCGGGTCGCTGCTCGTGTCGGTGTCGACCCGCCAGCGTCGTGTGGTGCCGGCGAACCCCCCGGAGCGGCGGACCTCGATGCGCATGGCCCCGACGGTACGCCCGGGTGGCCTGCTCAGTCGAGCACGCCCACCTGCTGCCAGGCCTGACGGACCGCGGTCTGCTCGGTGGAGCCCTCCCCGAACCGCCGCCCGGCCGCGTCGACGGTGACGGTGGCGAAGCCCGCGAAGTCGATCGAAGCGGTCACCTCGGTCGACGTCAGGGCGTCCCACCAGACGGCACCGGCACCCGGCCACGCGGGGCCGCCGATGGCCGTGGCCGCCAGGAAGAACGCGTGGTTCGGGATGCCGGAGTTCGTGTGGACCCCGCCGGCGTCGTCCGTGGTGACGACGAAGCCGGACATGGTCGCCGGTTGCGGGTCCTTGCCCAGCACCGGGTCGTCGTACGCGGTGCCGGGGGCCCGCATCGACCGGAGCGCGTCGCCCTGCACGGCGTCGGTGAACAGCCCCTCGCCGATGAGCCAGCTCGCCTGCTCCGCCGTCTGACCCGCCGCGTACTGGGCGACCTGGGAGCCGAAGACGTCGCTGATCGACTCGTTGAGGGCGCCCGACTGGCCCTGGTAGGTCAGGTCGGCGGTGTACTGCGTGACGCCGTGCGCCAGCTCGTGGCCGATGACGTCGAGCGCGACGGTGAAGCGGCGGAACACCTCGTCGTCGCCGTCGCCGAACACCATCCGGCGGCCGTCCCAGTAGGCGTTGTCGTAGTCCTGGCCGTAGTGCACGGTCGCGTCGAGGGGGAGCCCGGCGCCGTCGATCGACAACCGGTCGAACACCTCGAGCCAGAAGGCGTGCGTGGCGCCGAGGCCCGCGTACGCCTCGTCGACCGCGGCGTCACCGGAGTCGGCATCACCCTCGCGCCGGACGACGGTGCCGGGCAGCGTCGTGGTGCCGTGCGCGTCGGTGATCGTCCGCTGCGGGGAGCGGTCGACCGCACCGCTGACGCCGCGCGGTGCGACCAGGTGCGCGTGCTTCGGCGCCTGCACGGCGTCGAGCGAGGCCAGCGCGGTGCGTGCCGCCGAGGCCGCCCGGGGGAACGCGTCGGCACCGGCGACGGCGCGGAGCAGGTAGGGCGGGACGACGGAGCGGATGCGGTCGGTCGCGGTCATGCGCACATGCAACCACCGGGCACCGACACGGCCCTGCGCGGGCTGTCGGGCGGCGGTCAGTCGCGCTTGCGGTGCTCGACGAGGGCCAGCGCGTACGACTCCCACCACTGGCCGGCCGCGGGGCCGCCGTTGCAGGTGCCGTCGCTGAGCCCCGGCGTCTTGACCCAGAGCAGGGCGTCGAGCCGCGTGCTGCCGCCGGTGACGTGCGGCTCCTGGCCGAGGCCGGCGCCCTCGGGGTTGCACCAGGTGCCCCGCCACCCCTGCCCGTTCCGGGAGACGTCGATGACGAAGTGCGGGTCGCCGCCGACCGCGTCGGCGAGCTCGTCGGCGTACGCGCGCTCCTGGTCGACGCGGTAGAAGTTCGACACGTTCGTGAAGAACCCCTGCACCTCGTCGACGCCGGCCTGCCGCAGCCAGTCGGCCATGGTGGCGGTCGGCACACGGTTCTCGTTGCCGCCGTCCAGGTACACGGTGAGCCCGTGGCCGGTCAGCGCGTCGACGGCCTTCCGCAGCAGGGGCAGGCGTTCGTCGCGCAGCCGCTCGCAGTTCTGGATCTGGGCGATCGAGTCGGGTTCGACGAGCACGACGGCGTGCGAACCGGCCATCGCCCGGACGGCCGACCGGACCCACGGCAGGTAGGCGTCGTCCTCGGTGCCGCCCTTCGAGTAGCTGCCGCAGTCACGGTCCGGGATGTTGTAGAGGACGAACACGGGGGTGCCCCCACGTTCCTCCGCCGTGCTGACCACCGACCGGATCGTCGAGCGGGTCTCGACCCGCGAGGTGTTCGTCAGCCAGGTCGCGATCGGCTGGTCGGCGATCACGGCGATCTGCTCGGCGGTCTGGGTGTCACCGTCGGCACGGGCCTGGCGCTCGCGGAGGCCGGCCTGGTTCACGGCGGTCGGCTGGCGCGCGAGCCCGCCCGGGAACGCCTCGGCCGCGGACTTCCGCTCGGCGACGCTGCGGCCGCTCGGGGTACGGTCGCCGTCCGGCTGGCCGCCGTTCCACGGGCCGACGACCACGAGGGTCGTGACGACCGCGGCGACGACGACGGCCGCAGCGGCGATCCACCCCCACTGCCGCAGGCCGCCGGTGCGGTTGCGGCGTGGGGTGCTGGGTGCCTCGTGCTCCGGCATGCTGCGGTGCTCCTGATCTGACCGTGCGGTGTCGGTGGTGCGGGCACCGATCGCGCCCGGACCCATGCTGACAGGTGCGGGGGAGTCCTGACCAGCGCCGATCCGCGATCGCCCAGGTGTCGCACCGACGGCTGACAGGAGCGCTCCAGCGACCGCGCAGGACCGTGCAGCACACTGTGCGGATGTTCCGTCGACTCCTCCTCCTCGCCCTGACCGCGGGCTACGCCTGGGTGATCTGGCGGATGACGCTGACCCCGCAGGTCTTCACCTCGGCCCAGAACTCCCTCGTGCTGCACGCGATCGCCTGGGTGCAGCAGCTGCCGCACGGTGCCTGGTTCACGTACGAGCGCACCGAGTTCCTCGCCAACATCGCGATGTTCGTGCCCGTGGGGATGCTCGCGGCGCTGTGGCTGCCCCGGCGCTGGTGGATCCTCGGCGCGCTCGTCGCGGTCGCGCTGTCGACCGGCATCGAGTTCGCGCAGGCCACCTACCTCCCGTACCGCGTCGCGGACCCGCGCGACGTGCTGTCGAACGGCCTCGGTGGACTGCTCGGCGCGACGCTGGTCGGACTCGTCCGCAGCCTGCTGCCGGAGCGTCGTCGCCGACGCCGTCTGCACCCCAGGACCGCTTAGGACTCTGGTAGTCTTGTGCGGTTGCCGTCGAACGGCCGCGGACAAAGAGCGCTCGTGCATCAGGCACGGGCACCGCGCAACGGACAGGAAGGGGATCACCATGGCACTTGACGCACAGGTCAAGGAGGAGATCATCGAAGAGTACGCGACCCACCCGGGCGACACCGGATCCCCCGAGGTCCAGGTCGCCGTTCTGACGCGTCGTATCAACGACCTGAACGAGCACCTCAAGGAGCACAAGCACGACCACCACTCGCGTCGTGGCCTGCTCCTCATGGTCGGTCAGCGTCGCCGTCTCCTCGGCTACCTCTCCGACGTCGACATCGCCCGCTACCGCACGCTCATCGAGCGCCTCGGCCTGCGTCGCTAGTCGACCGACACACGCTTGACCGAACGCCCCGGTCCTCCTCGTGAGGACCGGGGCGTTCTTCGTTCCCGGGGTGTTCGATGCTCGGCGGGGCCCCGCTCAGTTCGCGCTCCGTGCTCGGTCGGTCGCGAGGTCGGTCACGACACGTCGCCTGCGCTCGTGCGGCGGTCACAGTTCGTCGGTTGCCGGGGTTCCAGTCGACACTTCGTGGCCGCTCCGCAGTCGACACGCGGGGAGTCGTGACCGATCGGCACGCTGCTCGACGGCGGGAATGGTCGTGACGGTGACTCGGTTGGATGCTATGTTCATGCAAACGCATCGAAAGTCGGGAAGCATCATGACCACCATCGCCGTCGTCTCCGCCGGACTCTCCGAGCCCAGCTCCACCCGCCTGCTCGCCGACCGTCTCGGCGAGGCCGCCGTCACGTCGCTCGTCGCCGAGGGCACCCCGGCACACGTCGTGCACGTCGAACTCCGGCCGCTCGCGCACGAGATCACCGACGCCATGCTGACCGGCTTCGCGGCCCCGGCACTCTCGGCAGCGATGGCCGCCGTGGTCGAGGCCGACGCCGTCGTGTTCGTCACGCCGATCTTCACCGCGGGCGTCAGCGGACTGGCGAAGTCGTTCCTGGACGTGCTCGACAAGGACTCGATGGCCGACATGCCCGTCCTGCTCGGTGCCACCGGCGGGACCTCGCGGCACTCCCTCGCGATCGACCACGCCCTCCGGCCCGTCTTCGCGTACCTGCGCGCGGCGATCGTGCCCACGGGGGTCTTCGCCGCGACCGACGACTGGGGGACCGACGGTGACGCGGCCGCCCTGGACGGTCGCATCCGCCGGGCCGGAGCCGACCTGGCCTGGGCGATCCGGGCCTCCAGGCGGGCCCCGCAGGAAGCCGATGCGCTCCCCGCGACCCCGGACTTCGCGAGCCTGCTCGGCGGCCTCGGCCACTGACCCGCGTCCCGCCGCCGTCGACGGGAGCACGTGCTCTTAGACGGACCACAGGGTTCGTACGGTCGGTGCGCGGCGGGTGCGCGGCTGGCTCATCGGTGCCCTCGGGAACCTCGTCGTGACGACGAGGAGCACCGATGGACACCAGAGGCAGCGGCAGGCGATCCGCACGGATCACGAGTGCGCTCGTCAGCGTGGGCGGGCTCGTGGTGGCGATGGTCACCGGTGCGGGGCTCTGGCTCGGGCACGAGCAGGCGAGCACCAGCACGAGCAGCGACACGAGCACGAGCAGCTCCAGCAGCAGCGACTCCAGCAGCAGCGAGTCCAGCAGCAGTGCCGACACGAGCACCGACTCGTCGACCCAGCCGACCGACTCCGCCACGAGCGACTCCGGGACCAGCGACTCGGACACCGGGGTGTCGCAGGGCACCACCGGCGGGACCTCCGACACCACGACGACGGGGTCGTGACCGTGCGCGCCGCCACCGGCTGGGACCTCTGGACCACGACCGCCCGGGTCGTCCTCGACCACCGGGACCGTCGGCACCTCGCTGCCGCGGAGTCCTGCGTCCGGCAGGTCACCTCCGCCGTCGACGCCGCGTGCAGCCGCTTCCGCGACGACTCCGAACTCACCGCACGCGCCGACGACCTCGTGCGTGGCACCGAGGTGTCGCCGCTCCTCGCCGCACTGGTGCACCAGGCCCTCGACGCAGCCCGGCTCTCCGACGGTGACGTCGACCCCACCCTCGGGCGCCGGATGGTGTCCCTCGGGTACGACGCCGCCTTCGCCGACGCCCGGCCGGTCCCGTCGCCCGAGGCCCTGTCGCGTGCACTCGACGATCGTCCGGCGTGGCAGCGCATCCTGCTGTCGGGCACGTTCCTGCGCATCCCCGAGGGCGTCACCCTCGACCTCGGTGCCACGGCGAAGGCCGCTGCCGCCGACATGGCCGCGGCGAGCATCACCGCACGGCTCGGCATCGGGGCGCTGGTGTCCCTCGGCGGTGACGTCGCGACCGCCGGCCCGGATCCGTCCGGCGGCTGGCAGGTCCGGGTGGCGGACCTCGAGGGTGACCCGGTCGACCACGTCCGGATCGCCTCGGGGTGGTCCGTGGCGACCTCGAGCACGCAGAAGCGCCGCTGGGAGCAGGACGGCACCGCCCGGCACCACATCCTCGACCCCCGGTGGGGTCTGCCCGCCGAGCCGGTCTGGCGCACGGTGACCGTCGTCGCCCCGTCGTGCACCACCGCCAACACGATGACGACCGCCGCCGTGGTGCGCGGTCGCACCGCCGCCGAGTGGCTCCGGCAGAGCGGACGCGCCGCCCGGCTCGTCGCCGCCGACGGCACGGTCGTACGGCTCGGCGGCTGGCCCGACGACCAGGGCACCGACGGCCAGCGCGCCGACGACGACCGATCGGCGGTCGCCTGATGAACACCGCTCTCTGGGTGATCGGCCGGGGCTTCGGGGTCACCGCCGTCCTGCTCCTCACCCTCACGGTGCTCCTCGGCATCGTCAGCAGGGGAGGACGACCGCTGCCCGGGCTGCCCCGGTTCGCCGTGCAGCTCGTGCACCGGGACGTCGCCCTCGCCGCCACCGTGTTCGTCGCGGTGCACGTGGGGTCGCTGCTGCTCGACACCGAGGCCGAGCTGCGCCTCCTCGACACGGTCGTGCCGTTCGTCGGCGCCGACCGGTGGTTCTGGCTGGGGCTCGGCACCCTGGCCGTCGACCTGCTCGTCGTGCTCGTCGTCACCGCACTGCTCCGCCGGGTGATCGGCCCGCGGGCCTTCCGCGCCGTGCACTGGGCGGCCTACGCCATGTGGCCGGTCGCCCTGGCCCACGCGGTCGGCACCGGGACCGACGGCACCTCCGCGTGGTTCCTCGTGCTCGCCGGCGTCTGCACCGCGGCCGTCGTCGGCGCCGTCGTCTGGCGGTGCACCGCCCGTGTCACCGAGTTCCGTTCCGCGAAGCTGGAGGTCGTCCGATGACCCTGACCCACCCCCGCACCGTCGTCCCACCCACCGGCACCCGACGGCTCCTGGCCGCACCCGGTCCGGCCCGCACCGACCACGAGGACACCTTCGGCCCGCTGCCGCAGCTCGGCCCGTGGCTGGTCGAAGAACTCGGCCGCGCCGGCGTCGACGGCCGCGGCGGAGCCGGGTTCCCGCTCGCCCGGAAGCTCGCCGCCGTGACCGTCCGCGGCCGCCGTCGGGGTCGGGGTGCGCCCCTCGTGGTCGCGAACGCCGCCGAGGGGGAACCCGCCAGCCGCAAGGACGCCGTCCTGCTCGAGCGCGCACCGCACCTGGTGCTCGACGGCATCGTCGTCGCGGCCGCCGCGGTCGGTGCGTCCGAGGCGGTGCTCGCCACGAGCGACCGACTCGCCGGTCCGGTCCGCCGGGCCCTCGCGGAACGCGCCGACCGTGGTGCCGACTGCGGCACCGACCGCGGCGGCGACCCCGTGCCGATCAGCCTGCGGGTCCTGCCCCACGCCTCCTTCGTCTCCGGGGAGGCCAGCGCCCTCGCCTCGGCCGTCGCCGGTGGCCGGGGTGTGCCCGAGGACCGCGTGGTGCGGCTCGCCGAACGGGGCCCGAGCGGGCGACCGACCCTGGTGTCGAACGTCGAGACCCTCGCCCAGGCAGCACTCGTCGTGCGCTTCGGGGCGGCGTGGGCCCGGGGCGTCGGCAGCCCGAGTGCCCCCGGCACCCGGCTCGTCACGGTGAGCGATGTGACGGACCCGACCACCGCGGTGGTGCTGGAGACCGCCGGGGGTGTGCCGCTCGGGGAACTGCTGCGGGCCTCCCGGCTGCCGGTGACCGATCCGGCGCACACGCGCGCCGTGCTGGTCGGCGGATGGGGCGGGACGTGGCTGCCGGCCGCGGCCCTCGACGCGTCGTTCGACCCCGAGGGACTGGCTCGGTGGGGTGCCGCGCCCGGGGCCGGGGTGCTCGCCGTGCTCGACGACCGGACCTGCCCGATCGCGGTGACGGCACGGCTGGCGGCGGCGCTCGCCGGAGCGTCGGCCGGACGGTGCGGACCGTGCGTGAACGGGCTGCCGCGGATCGCCGACGTCGTCGGGGACCTGGCCTCGGGGCGCCCAGCGGGGGACCTGGCGGGAGAGGTGCGTCGGGTCGCCGCGCTGGTGCACGGTCGTGGGGCGTGTCACCACCCGGACGGGGTGGCGCGGATGGTGCGGAGCGCGCTCGACGTGTTCCACGACGACGTGCAGGCGCACCTCGGTGGCCGGTGCCTGCTGCGGCGCGGGGGTGCGTGGTGAGCGGGGGCGCGGGTGCAGGCGCGGGTGTCGTCTCGCTGCACGTCGACTGGACGCGCTGCCGGGGCCGGGGGTTGTGCACGGAACTGCTCGCCGAGCGGCTCGAGCGCGACGAGTGGGGCTACCCGATCGCCCGGGCTGGCACCCCCGGCGCCCGGGCCGGAGGCGACCCCGGCGATCCCGGTGTCCGGGCCGGCAATCCGGGTGACCCCGGCACCCCCGACACCGGCACCCGCGACGTCCCGGTCCGTCCGCACGAGCGGGCCGCTGCGGCCGACGCCGTCGCGATGTGCCCCCTGCAGGCGCTCCGACTGGTGGAGCGGTGAGCAGCCGGCGACCGGCGCCCGGCCGGCCCAGCGCTCAGTACCAGTGCGGGTTGACGCTCATCTCGTGGCCCCACGCCCCGCAGGGTGATCCGTAGGCGCTCTTGATGTACGCGAGCCCCCAGTCGATCTGCGTGTTCGCGTTGGTGCGCCAGTCGGCTCCGGCGACCGCCATCTTCTCGGCCGGCAGCGACTGCGGGATGCCGTAGGCGCCGCTCGAGGCGTTCAGGGCGTTCGCCCGCCACCCGGACTCCTGCGTCCAGAGCGACACCAGGCACGAGAACTGGTCGGAGCCCCACCCGTACGACCCGAGTGCGCTCCGTGCGTAGGCCTGCGCCGCCGCGGGGTCCACGGCGACGCCCCCGGTGCTCGGGTAGGACGAGCCGGTGCCGCCGCTCGTCGCGCTGCCGCCGGAGGCGCTGCTGCCGGCGTTCGCCGCGGCCGCGTTCGCCGCCGCCTCGGCCGCAGCCGCCGCAGCCCGCTTGCGTTGCTGCTCCGCCTTCTGCGCGGCGACCCGCTGCCCGAGTTCGTACCCGGCCTCCTGCTTCGCGGTGCTGTCCTTGAGTGACGCGAGCTGCGCGTACAGCTCGTCGCTGTGCTGCTCCGTCGACTCGACAGCGGCGTCCGCCGCCTGTTCCGCCGACTTCGCCGCGGCCGAGCGTTCCTCGGCCGCCTGCGCGCGCGTCGCCCGCTCCGTCTCGGCCCGCTCGGCCTGCTCGTGCAGCGAGGACGCCGTGCCGGCCGCGACGGACGCGTCGTCCATGACGCCGGCCCAGGTCTCCGACAGCTGGTCGAGCGCGCCGAGCTGGTAGAGCAGCTGGTCCGGGTTCTTCGCGGTCGCGATGCGGGTGGTCATCTGGTTCGTGCTGCCGTCGCGGTACAGGTTCGCGGCCAGCTGACCGGCCCGCTGCTGGGCCCGGTCCGCCGTCTCGCTCGCGTGCTGCGCCTGGGCCTGGAGGCTCGTGGCGGCCTGGGTGGCCGACGCCAGCTCCGACTCGGCCGCGTCCGCCTTCGACGAGGCCACCAGGGCGGCCTGCGACTTCGCGGCTGCTTCGTCCTGCGCCGACTGCAGCGCCGCCTGCACCTTCTGCACCTCGGCGCGCTTGGCGGTCTCGTTGCCCTTGGCGCGCTGGACGTCCTGCCAGGTGGGGTACTCGGTGGCGTTCGCGGGGGCAGCGGTCAGGGCCGGGGCGACGAGCGCGCCGACGACCACGGCGGCCGCGACGAGCACGCCCCGCGAGGGGGTGAGGCGCATGTCGGCAGGCTACCGATGTTCACCAGGAGTCCAGCGAGCCGCGCCGCCGACAGCCTGAGGACTGGTAAAGTCCATCGTGTCCGAGGACTCATTCCCCGGACGTCACACACAACACTGCGCAGGCCGGGCACGGAGCTGGTCATCGGTGGTGGCTCGCGGGCCGGAACGGTTTCCCGAGTGCTTCTACTGCTGGCCAGACATGCGTCCGGAACGATCGGCGCGCACGCACCATCGAGTGCCGTCGCCACGGCCTGCCGGAAACACATCAAGGAGGCGCCCTTTTGGAGGGTCCCGAGATCAAGTTCGCCGAAGCCGTCATCGACAACGGCAAGTACGGCAAGCGCACCGTCCGGTTCGAGACCGGTCGGCTCGCACAGCAGGCCCAGGGCGCGGTCGCCGCGTACCTGGACGAGGAAACGATGCTCCTCTCGGCCACCAGCGCCGGCAAGCACCCGCGTGAGGGCTTCGACTTCTTCCCGCTGACCGTCGACGTCGAGGAGCGTTCCTACGCCGCCGGCAAGATCCCCGGTTCGTTCTTCCGTCGCGAAGGCCGTCCGTCGACCGAGGCCATCCTCGTCTGCCGTCTGATCGACCGGCCGCTGCGTCCGTCGTTCGTCGACGGCCTCCGCAACGAGGTGCAGATCGTCATCACCGTCCTGAGCATCGCTCCGGACGAGTTCTACGACGCGCTGGCGATCAACGCCGCGTCCGCGTCGACGCAGATCTCCGGTCTGCCGTTCTCCGGCCCGATCGCCGGTGTGCGCCTCGCGCTCATCGGCGACCAGTGGGTCGCGTTCCCGAAGGCCTCGCAGCTCGCCGACGCCGTGTTCGACCTGACCGTCGCCGGTCGTGTCGTCACGGACGAGGCCGGCAACGAGGACGTCGCGATCATGATGGTCGAGGCGGAAGCCACCGAGCACGCCTGGGACCTCATCCAGGGCGGCGCCACCAAGCCCGACGAGGCCATCGTCGCCCAGGGTCTCGAGGCGGCGAAGCCGTTCCTCAAGTCCCTCGTCGACGCACAGGCCAAGCTCGCCGCGCAGTCGGCCAAGGAGATCCAGGACTTCCCGGTCTTCCCGCCGTACGCGCCCGAGGTCTACTCGGCCGTCGAGGCCCTCGCGCTCTCCGAGCTCGGTGACGTCTACAAGATCGCCGCCAAGACCGAGCGTCAGGACGCCGACGACGCGCTCAAGTCGCGCGTCAAGGCCGCCATCGCCGAGCAGGTCACCGCGGGCTCGCTGCCCGAGGTCGCCAACTCGCAGGTCGGCGCCGCGTACAAGTCGGTCACGAAGAAGGTCGTCCGCGGCCGCATCCTGACCGAGCAGATCCGCATGGACGGCCGCGGCCTCGCCGACATCCGTCCGCTCGACGCCGAGGTCGCCGTGATCCCGCGCGTCCACGGTTCGGCGATCTTCCAGCGTGGCGAGACGCAGATCCTCGGCGTCACCACGCTGAACATGCTCAAGATGGAGCAGCAGATCGACTCGCTGTCGCCCGTCACGAAGAAGCGCTACCTGCACCACTACAACTTCCCGCCCTACTCGACCGGTGAGACCGGCCGCGTGGGTTCGCCGAAGCGTCGCGAGATCGGGCACGGCTTCCTCGCCGAGCGCGCCCTCGTGCCGGTGCTGCCGTCGCGTGACGAGTTCCCGTACGCCATCCGTCAGGTCTCCGAGGCGCTCAGCTCCAACGGCTCGACCTCGATGGGTTCCGTCTGCGCCTCGACCCTGTCGCTGCTCAACGCCGGTGTGCCCCTCAAGGCCCCGGTCGCCGGCATCGCGATGGGCCTGGTGTCCGACACCGTCGACGGTCAGACCCGCTACGCGGCCCTGACCGACATCCTCGGTGCGGAAGACGCCCTCGGCGACATGGACTTCAAGGTGGCCGGTACCTCGGAGTTCGTCACCGCGATCCAGCTCGACACCAAGCTCGACGGTATCCCGTCGACGGTGCTCGACGCGGCGCTCAAGCAGGCCAAGGAGGCCCGCTCGGCCATCCTCGGTGTGCTGAACGAGGCCATCGACGCCCCCGACGAGATGGCGGACACCGCTCCTCGCGTCATCTCGGTGCAGATCCCCGTCGACAAGATCGGCGAGCTGATCGGCCCGAAGGGCAAGACGATCAACGGCATCCAGGACACCACGGGCGCCGACATCTCGATCGAGGACAACGGCACCGTCTACATCGGTGCCGTCGACGGTCCGTCGGCCGAGGCCGCTCGTGCCCAGGTCAACGCGATCGCGAACCCGACCAACCCGGAGATCGGGGACCAGTTCCTCGGCACCGTCGTGAAGATCGCCACCTTCGGCGCCTTCGTGTCGCTGCTCCCGGGGCGTGACGGTCTGCTCCACGTCTCCGAGGTCCGCAAGCTCGCCGGTGGCAAGCGTGTGGAGAACGTCGAAGACGTGCTCGGCGTCGGCCAGAAGGTCCTCGTCGAGGTCACCAAGGTGGACGACCGCGGCAAGCTGTCGCTCGCGCCGGTCGTGGCCGACGAGACCGAGGGTGACTCCACCTCGGCCGAGACGGTCCGCGCCCACGCCGAGGACCCGGCCGAGGGCTGATCCTCTCCGCGTCCTGACGCACGAACGGCCGCCGTCCCTTCCGGGGCGGCGGCCGTTCGCCGTTGCGGGGCAGGTGCCACGCGTGTCCGTCAGGCTGCGGGGGTCTCCTGCGTGCCCATGAGCTGTGCGCGCCCGAGCAGGTGTCCACGGAGCATGAAGCCCACGACCGCGGGGGTCGCGTTGGCGGGGACCTCGAGCACGGGGACGTCGAGGGCGCTCAGCGTGAAGAAGTAGCGGTGCGCACCGTGGCCCGCGGGCGGAGCGGCCCCGAGGAACGTGTCCGTGCCGAACTCGTTGCGGCGGCGGAGTGCCTCGGCGGGCAGCAGGGCGTCGTCGGTGCCGGCGCCTGCGGGGAGCGAGGTCGCCGAGCCCGGGATGTCCGTCAGGCTCCAGTGCCAGAAGCCGGAGCCGGTCGGGGCATCGGGGTCGTAGACGGTCAGGACGAAGCTCTTCGTGCTCTCGGGTGCGTCCGACCACTCGAGTGCGGGGGAGCGGTCCTCACCGCCGACGTCGGAGCCGCGTGCCGAGGTGGGCAGCTCGCCTCCGTCGGTGAAGTCGGGGCTCGTCAGGGTGAAGGACGGGACGTCGGGCAGGTTCCAGTTGGGGTCGTTGGCCATGCCTCAAGCCAACACCCGCCGGCTCGGGCCGCGCTCGGCGCGCGCGCGGGGCTGTGGGAGTTCGCACGTGACGGCCTGGAGGCGCGGTGCGGGCCCGCCACGGGCCTCCCGTCCGGCCGCGGTCGCCTCGACCGCCCCGCGGAAGCGACGGATGTGCGTCGCGCGGGTGCGTCCGTGCCGCGAAGGCGACAGGATGCCGCGAACGGTTCGCGGTGATCTGTCGCTTTCGAGAAAGCGACAGTGACAGCCGACAGTCGACAGTCGACAGCCGACGGTGACAGCGCTGGCGGCGAGCCGGGCGTCAGCCCGCGAGCACCCGGTCGACCACGCGGTTGAGCGCAGCGGTGGCGGCGATCGCGTCACCGGCGTACGCGCCGGCCATCGCACCGTCGCGCGCGAGCATGAGCTCGTCGGCGCCGTCGCCGGGCAGGGGGTGTCCAGCCTCCTGCAGCAGGGTCGCGAGTCGCTCGGTGTACCAGTCGCGGTGCACGGCGACGACCTGGCGGACCGGGTCGCGCGGGTCGTGGTACTCGGCGGCGGCGTGCAGGAACGCGCAGCCGCGGAACGCCGGGTCGTTGACGTCGTCGGCCAGCGCGGCGACCCACGCACGGACGGCCCGCTCGGGGGAGCCGGCGTCGGCGATGAGCTGCTCCATCCGCTCCTGCACGCGCTCGTGCTGGGTGCGGATGTAGGCCAGGATCAGGTTGTCCTTCGACCCGTAGTGCTTGTAGAACGTCGCCTTCGTGACGCTCGCCTCGGAGATGAGACGGTCGACGCCGACGCTGTGGATGCCCTCTTCGTAGAAGAGCCGCGTGGCGGTCTCGAGGACACGGACCTTCGCGCCGCCGGAGCGGGGAGTCGGGGGGACGCTCGACCCGTCCGGCGACGCGAGGTTCGTGCTCGGGCCGGGGAGACGCTGCGCGGCCGGTTGGGGGGAATCGACCGTCACAGCGTGTACTCCTCGGACTCATCGGCTCCGCGACCGGAGTGGGGGGACTCGGTGGTCGCGCAGGACTGATGCCCCGAGCCGCCGGATCGGAACTTAGGGGGGCTTTCGATCCGGCGTTGCCAACAGTAGCACAAGGAGGACAGACAGACGAGTCGGTCTGTCCACACTTTCTGTACCCCACTTCGAGTGGCACGCGACCGAGACCGGGAAACTGGGCGGGAGGCATCGGCGGATCAGTAGGCTCGTCTGCGATGAACCAGCCAGTGCCACTGCCGCTCGGGGCCCCGGACACGTCGTTCCTGACGTCCGGCGGGGCCTTCGTCCGTCGCACCGTGCTGCCCTCGGGCGTCCGTGTGCTGACCGAGGCGGTGCCGGGTGCCGCGTCGACGAGCATCGGGTTCTGGGTCGGCGTCGGTTCGCGGGACGAGCGTGACGGGCAGTTCGGGTCGACGCACTTCCTCGAACACCTGCTCTTCAAGGGCACCGAGACCCGGTCGGCGCTCGACATCGCCATCGCGTTCGACTCGGTCGGCGGTGAGCACAACGCTGCGACCGCCAAGGAGTACACCTGCTACTACGCACGGGTCCGGGACACCGACGTCCCGATGGCCGTGAACGTCATCGGTGACATGGTCACCGGTTCCGTGCTCGAACCGGACGCCTTCGCCGTCGAGCGCGGGGTCATCCTCGAAGAGCTCGCGATGGCCGCCGACGACCCGGCCGACGTCGCGGGCGAAGCGTTCTTCGCCGCGGCCTTCGGCGGACATCCCCTCGGCCGTCCGATCGGCGGCACCCCGGACAGCATCCGTGCGGTCCAGCGGGACGAGGTACTGGCCCACTACCGCGAGCACTACGCGCCGAACGGCATCGTCGTCACCGCCGCCGGCGCCGTCGACCACGACCGGTTCTGCGAGCTCGTCGCCGGCGTCTTCCACGACGCCCCCGACGCCGACCCGCTGCCGCGCCGCACGCCCGAGACCGTGGCCGACCCGGTCGAGGCGAAGCTGACCGTGGTGCACCGCCCGACCGAGCAGGTCAGCATGCTCCGCGGCTCGCAGGGCCTCGACCTGCGTGACGACCGCCGCCCCTCGCTCAGCGTCCTGAACGCCGTGCTCGGTGGGGGCATGAGTTCACGCCTGTTCCAGGAGGTCCGTGAGCGCCGCGGTCTGGCCTACGCGGTCTCGTCGTTCGCCCCGGCCTACCTGGACAACGGTGCCTTCGGTGTCTACGCCGGCTGTGCACCGGACAACGTCGCCGGTGTCGTCGACATCGTCGACGCCGAGTTCCGCCGGATGGTCGACCACGGCATCACCGACGACGAGCTCCGACGTGCCAAGGGCCAGATCGAGGGCGCGCTGACGCTCTCGCTCGAGGACTCCGACGCCCGCATGACCCGCCTCGGCCGCTCCGAGCTCGGCACCGGCGAGTACACCGACCTGTCGACGGCGCTCGAGCGTGTCGACGGCGTCACGACCGACGGCGTGCTCGAACTCGCGCGCGACCTGCTCACCCGGCCGACGATCACCTCGGTCGTCGGTGCCGTGCAGCAGGACGAACTCGCCGCGGCCATCGGGATCGGCAGCTGAGCACGGACATGTCGCACTACCTGTACCTCGTCCGGCACGGCGAACACCAGGACGCCGAACACGGCCTGCGGGACGGCAAGCTCTCCGAACGCGGCAAGCGCCAGGCGACCCTGATCGCGGACCGTCTCGGTGGCGTGCCCTTCGACGGCGTGTACCATTCGCCGCTCGAGGCCCCGAGCGAGACCGCCGCGTTCCTGTCGCAGCGCCTGCCGTCGATCCAGCCCGAGCCCTCCACTCTGCTGTTCGACTGCATCCCCTCGGGCCCGACCCCGGACATGCCGCACGCCTACCAGGGCTGGTACGGCGGCATCACCGAAGAGGAGATCGTCGCCGGGCAGGCTCAGATGGGCGACGCCGTGTCGGAGTGGTTCACCCCGGCGCGCGAGGACCGGCACGACCTGCTGATCACCCACAACGCCGTGATCGGCTGGTTCGTGCGCGAGGCGTTCCAAGCCCCCGAGTGGCGCTGGATGGGCACGAACGTCGCCCACACCGCGCTCACGATCATCCGGATCCGGTCGGCGAAGCCCGCCGAGGTCGTCACGCTGAACGACCTGGCCCACCTGCCGGTGGAGCTGCGCACCGGTCTGCCCGTCGACCAGCCCGTCTAGCGGCTGCCCGTCCGGTCCGCGGTGGCGCGGCCGGGAGGCCCGTGGCGGCTCAGGCGATCGGCTTGCGGTACCAGGCGGTCGCGTTCGGGTTGTCGTTGAACGGCTCGACCCGCTGGTACCCGCGGCCGCGGTACATCGCACCGGCTGCCACGAGCGAGTCGTTCGTGTCGAGGACGATGCTCGTCGCACCGAGGTCGGCCGCGGCCCGCTCGAGCAGGTCCATCACGGCCGTCGCGACGCCCGTGCCGCGCCCGGCCGGTGCCACGAAGACGTGCTTGACCTCGAACCGGACGTCGACGGCACCGGTCGCGTCGACCCCGTCCGCGATCCGACGGAGGCCGCCGCAGCCGACCGCGACGTCGTCGTCGTACGCCACCGCGAACACCCCGTTCGGCGGCGTGAACTCGGCCGCGGGGGTGCGCTTCCGCGAGTACGTGCCCTGCGCGCTCGGGAACGTCGCCGCGCGCTCGTCCAGGTACGCGTCGAGCAGCGCGTCGACCTCGGGCAGATCGGCCGGCACGGTCCTGACCTCGACTGACATGCGTCGATCCTAGGATGGACCGCATGGTCACTCCCGTCGCCGTCGTCGGCGCCACCGGTCGTCTCGGGGGCCTCGTGGCGTCCGTCGTCGAGGAACTCCCGGAGTTCGAGCTCGTCGCCCGCCTGTCGTCGAAGGACGGCGCGCACGAGGCGCCGCCGTCGGTCTTCGGCGGTGCGGCGCTGGTGGTCGACGTGACGGTGCCGTCGCTCAGCCCGGCGATCGTGGAGAACGCGCTCTCGAGCGGCGCGAACGTGCTCGTCGGCACCTCCGGCTGGTCGCTCGACCGGCTCGCGAAGCTCCGCACCGGGCTGCGGGAACGCCCGGACCAGGGGGTGCTCGTGGTCCCGAACTTCTCCATCGGCTCCGTGCTCGGCACGCACCTGGCGACGATCGCGGCACCGTGGTTCCCAGCCGCCGAGATCGTCGAGACCCACCACGCCGGCAAGATCGACTCGCCCTCGGGCACCGCGGTGCGCACCGCCGAGCTGATGGCCGACGCCCGGCGCGAGGTCGGTCCCGTGGACGCCCCGCACGTCGACCAGCGCGCCCGCGGCCAGCAGGTCGCCAGCGTGCCCATCCACTCGCTCCGGCTCCCCGGGGTGAAGGCCGTGCAGGACGTCGTGCTGAGCGGCCCCGGTGAGACGCTGACGATCCGGCACGACACCAACGACGACGTCGCCTACGTGGCGGGCATCCGTGCGGCGCTGGCGAACGTGGTGTCGGCGCGGGGCCTCACCGTGGGCCTCGGCAGCGTCCTCGGCATCGGCTGACCGCCATGGGTCGGATGGAGCGGGCCGGACGTACGATCCGCTCGCCGTTCTGGGGTGCGGCGCTGATGGCGGTGCTGCTCGCCCTGTACATCGTGCTCGTCGGGCAGCGCGCCGTCGCCTTCATCGCGACCGGGATCCCGATCGGCATCGGCATCGGCGTCGCGCTGTTCGTCGTCGCCGCGATCGGGGCGCTGCTGCTCGTGCTCGAGTTCCGCTTCGGCATCCGCATCACCCGGCTCGGCGCGCGGCTCGAGGCCGAGGGTGGCACCCCGGACGACGTCGTCCCGGTGCGCCCGTCGGGACGGCCGATCCGCGACGCCGCCGACGAGCTGTTCCCGCGGTACCGCGACGCGGTCGAGCAGGACCCGGCCGACTGGCGTGCCTGGTACCGGCTCGGTGTGGTCTACGACGCCGCCGGTGACCGCAAGCGCGCACGGTCGGCGATGCGCACCGCCCTGGCGCGCGCCACCGACCGCTGACCGCGGGCTGATCCGCGGATCAGAAGACGGCGTCGATCGCGTCCGCCGCCTGCGTGTACCGGAACGTGTAGCCGGACTCGAGCAGCTTCGTGGGGACCATCTGCTGGCTCGACAGGAGCATGTCGTCGGCGGCGTCCCGCAGCGCCAGGCGCAGGGCGAACTCGGGGATCCGGAAGAGGTACGGGCGGTGCAGGACCTCGGCGACGTGCTTCGTGATGCGGTCGGCGACGACGGGCTCGGGGCCCGCCAGGTTCACCGGACCGGACACGTCCGGTGCCGCGGTCGCCAGGTGCACGATCGCGCCGACCTCGTCCTCGAGTGCGATCCACGGCCAGTGCTGGCCACCGGTGCCGAGCCGGCTGCCGACGCCGAGCTTCGTGAGCGGGACGAGCGGCGCGAGTGCACCGCCGCCCTTGCCGATGACGATGCCGGTCCGGAGCGTGACGACCCGGACCCCGGCGGGAGCGGCGTTCGCGGCGGCTTCCCACGCGGTGCAGACGTCGGCGAGGAAGCCCGTGCCCGGGGCGGCGTCGTCCTGCAGCACGTCGGCCGGGCGGTCGCCGTACACGCCCGAGGCCGAGCCCGACAGGAACAGCGCCGGGGGAGTGGCGGCGTGCCGCATCGCTTCGACCAGGGTGTCGGTGGCGTCGATGCGCGAGCTGCGGATCTCCTTGCGGTACGCGTCCGTCCACGGCAGCTTGCCGATGTTCGCGCCGGCCAGGTTGATCACCACGTCGGCACCGTCCAGGATCGCCGGGTCGAGCGGACGCCGCCCCGGTGCCCAGCGGAACTCGGTCGCGGTGCGTGCTTCGCGGCGGACGAGCGTGGTGACGTGGTGCCCCGCCTCGCGCAGGGCGCGGACGAGGGGCGTCCCGATGAACCCGGACGAGCCGGCCACCAGGATCGAGAGCGGTTGTTCCGTCGTGTCGGGCATGCCCGCAACGCTACTCACACCGACGTAGGATTCTGCGTGTGACCGACAGCGAGACCGTACAGCCCGACGCCTCCGTCCCGACGCCCTACGAAGACCTGCTCCGCCGGGTCCTGACGGAGGGCTCGCCGAAGGGTGACCG
This sequence comes from Curtobacterium sp. ME-Dv--P-122a, assembly GCF_030209645.1. Taxonomy (NCBI): domain Bacteria; kingdom Bacillati; phylum Actinomycetota; class Actinomycetes; order Micrococcales; family Microbacteriaceae; genus Curtobacterium; species Curtobacterium sp. ME-Dv--P-122a. The sequence continues at coordinate 116,940 of NZ_JARVRO010000015.1, read as the reverse complement.
CACCGGCACCGGCACCCGCAGCCTGTTCGGCGCACAGCTCCGCTACGACCTGTCGAAGGGGTTCCCCCTCGTCAGCACGAAGCGCGTGCACTTCAAGTCGGTCGCGTACGAGCTCCTCTGGTTCCTCCGTGGCGAGGGCAACGCCACCTGGCTGCAGGAGCACGGTGTCCGGATCTGGAACGAGTGGGCGGACGCCGACGGCGACCTCGGCCCGGTGTACGGCGTGCAGTGGCGCTCGTGGCCGACCCCCTCGGGTGAGCACGTCGACCAGATCGCCCAGGTCATCGACCAGATCAAGACGAACCCGGACAGCCGCCGTCTCATCGTCTCGGCATGGAACGTGGCCGACGTTCCGGACATGGCGCTCGCTCCGTGCCACGCCTTCTTCCAATTCTTCGTCAACGACGGCAAGCTCTCGTGCCAGCTCTACCAGCGGAGCGCCGACATGTTCCTCGGCGTCCCGTTCAACATCGCCTCGTACGCGCTGCTGACCCACATGATCGCGGCGCAGACCGGGCTCGAGGTCGGCGACTTCGTCTGGACCGGTGGCGACTGCCACATCTACGACAACCACGTCGAACAGGTCGAGGAGCAGCTGTCCCGCACGGCGTACCCGATGCCGACGCTCGAACTCGCTCCGCGCGACTCGATCGACGACTACGAGTACGAGGACTTCACCGTCGTCGGCTACGAGCACCACCCGGCGATCAAGGCCGCGGTCGCCGTCTGATGATCGGCATGGTCTGGGCCCGCTCGACCACCGGTGTCATCGGTGCCGACGGCGGCATGCCCTGGCACGTGCCCGAAGACCTGGCGCACTTCAAGCAGGTCACCGGCGACGCGACCGTGCTGATGGGCCGGCGCACCTGGGAGTCCCTACCCGAGCGCTTCCGGCCGCTGCCCGGTCGGCGCAACGTCGTGCTCACCCGGGACACGACGTGGACGGCCGACGGCGCCGAGGTCGTGCACGACCTGCAGGCCGAACTCGAGCGTGCCGACGGCGCCGACGAGACCGTGTGGGTGATCGGCGGCGGTCAGGTCTACGCCGCCGCACTCGACGCGGCCGACCACGTCTCCGAGACGCTGATCGACGTCGACGTGCCCGGTGACACCGTCGCACCCACGCTCGACGAGGCGGCCGGCTGGACGCTCACCGAGGAGGGCCCCTGGCAGGAGTCCCGGAACGACGGCACCCGCTACCGGTTCCTGGAGTGGCAGCGCCGCGCCTGAGCGCCCGCACGGGCCGGGCGTGACCGGCGGGACGGGCGTGATCCGGGCCTCCCGGCCGCGCCGCAGGCGGTCCACCGTCCACACGGACGGCGGTCCTCGCGCGCATCCCCGGTACGCTGGTGCCCGTGTCCCCGCGTGAGAATCCCTTCGGTCAGGTCCTCGTCGCCCTCGTGACCCCGTTCACGGCCGACGGAGAGGTCGACTGGCCCGGCGTCGAGCAGCACATCGACGACTGCATCACCGCCGGCGCCGACGGCATCGTCGTCACCGGCACGACCGGCGAGACGTCGACGCTGACCGACCCGGAGAAACTCCGGCTGGTCGAGGTCGGCAAGTCCGTCGCCGCCGGCCGCGCGAAGATCATCACGGGCGGTGGCTCGAACGAGACCGCGCACGCGATCCACCTGTACAAGCAGAGCGAGAAGGCCGGCGCGGACGGCGTGATGATCGTCACGCCGTACTACAACAAGCCGACGCAGTCGGGTGTCCTCACCCACTTCCGGATGATCGCGGACGCCACCGACCTGCCGGTGATCCTGTACGACATCCCGGGCCGCACCGGCATCCCGATCACGTACGACACGATCCTGCGTGCGTCGAAGCACCCGAACATCCTCGCTGTGAAGGACGCCAAGGGCGACTTCGCCGAGGTCTCACGGGTGCTGAACAACACCGACCTCATGTACTTCTCCGGGGACGACACGAACGTGCTCCCGCACCTGTCGATCGGCGCCACCGGCCTGATCGGCGTGACCGCGAACATCACGAGCGCGCCGTACCGCACCATCGTCGACGCCGTGAACCGGGGCGACCTGGCCACCGCGACGGCCGAGCACAAGCGACTCGAGCCGCTCGTCCGCGCCGTGATGACGCACGTTCCCGGTACCGTGGCCGCCAAGTACATCCTGCACGGGCTCGGCCGCATCGGCAGCCCGCGCGTCCGACTGCCGCTCGTCGGCCCCGAGGACTCCGAGGCGTACGCCATCGAGACCTCCCTCGAAGCCGTGCGCGACGTGCCCGGCGCCGACTTCTCGAACTTCCGCCCCGACCGCAACGCGGCGGCCGGCGGTGCACTACCGAAGGTGCCAGGCACCACCCGCTAGCGAACACCGCGGCGCGCAGCACGCGTGTCGCCCGAATCCGTAGGACCGAATGCCCACACAGATCTCCGAACCGCAGCCGCTCGAAGCCGGCACCCTCCGCGTCGTCCCCATCGGGGGCCTCGGCGAGATCGGTCGCAACATGACCGTCTACGAGTACGAGGGCAAGCTGCTCATCGTCGACGCCGGCGTGCTGTTCCCCGAGGAGCACCAGCCCGGTGTCGACCTGATCCTGCCGGACTTCTCGCCGATCCGTGACCGCCTCGACGACGTCCTCGGGGTCGTGCTCACGCACGGCCACGAAGACCACATCGGCGCCGTCCCGTACCTGCTCAAGCTCCGCGACGACATCCCGCTGATCGGCTCCACGCTGACCCTGGCGCTCGTCGAGGCGAAGCTCAAGGAACACCGGATCAAGCCGTACACGCTCGTCGTGGCCGAGGACCAGACCGAGCAGATCGGCCCGTTCCACCTCGAGTTCGTCGCCGTGAACCACTCCATCCCGGACGCCCTCGCCGTCGCGATCACGACCCCCGCCGGTCGTGTGCTGCACACGGGTGACTTCAAGATGGACCAGCTCCCGCTGGACGACCGCATCACCGACCTCCGTGCGTTCGCCCGTCTGGGCGAGGCCGGCGTGGACCTGTTCCTGCCAGACTCCACGAACGCCGACGTTCCGGGCTTCACCGCTCCGGAGCGCGACATCGGCCCGGTGCTCGAGAACATCATCATGCGCGCCCGCAAGAAGGTCGTCGTGGCGAGCTTCTCGTCGCACGTGCACCGCGTGCAGCAGGTCCTCGACGCCGCCGCGGCCGCGAACCGCAAGGTCGCGTTCATGGGCCGCTCGATGATCCGCAACATGACGATCGCCGCCGACCTCGGGTACCTGCGGGTGCCGGAGAACGTGCTCATCGACACGAAGAAGGCGAAGAACGTCCCCGACGACCAGATCGTCTACATGTCGACCGGGTCGCAGGGTGAGCCGATGGCCGTCCTGGCCCGCATGGCGAACCTCGAGCACCAGATCGAGATCGGCGAGGGCGACACCGTCATCCTCGCGTCGTCGCTCATCCCGGGCAACGAGAACGCCGTGTACCGCGTCATCGACGGGCTGACCAAGCTCGGTGCGAAGGTCGTGCACAAGGGCAACGCGAAGGTGCACGTCTCCGGACACGCCTCCGCCGGCGAGCTGCTCTACTGCTACAACATCCTGCGGCCGCGCAACGTGCTCCCCGTCCACGGCGAGCACCGCCACCTGTACGCGAACGCCGACCTGGCGATCCAGACGGGTGTCCCGCCGCGCAACGTGATCCTCGGGCAGGACGGCATCGTCGTCGACCTGAAGGACGGCGTCGCGACGGTCGCCGGCCAGCTCGACATCGGCTACGTCTACGTCGACGGCTCCACCGTCGGCGAGATCACCGACGCCGACCTGAAGGACCGCCGCGTCCTGGCGGAAGAGGGCTTCATCTCGGTCTTCTGCGCGGTGGACTTCACCACCGGGCAGTGCGTGATCGGCCCGGAGATCCAGTCGCGCGGCTTCGCCGAGGACGACTCCGTCTTCGACGACGTCCGCCCGCAGATCGCCAAGGCGATCTCCGAGGCCGCGGCCAACGGCACGCGTGACTCGCACGCCTTCGCGCAGGTCGTCCGTCGCACGGTCGGTCGCTGGGTGAACACCAAGCACCGTCGTCGTCCGATGATCGTCCCGGTGGTCATCGAGGCGTAGGGCCCGTTCGCGGGTGGGCGCGCGTTCGCGTCCGTCCCCGCCCGGGAGGCCCGTCCAGCGTCCGTCACGGACGCTGCGGCGGGCCTTCCTGCGTTTGTCTTGAGCGGGCGTTAGGGTTCTGCCCATGGCCGGAGGCACCAAGTCGACCACGCGCTCGCGCGCGTCCACGTCGTCCCGTGGCAACGGGACGCGCGGTTCGTCGCGCACCCAGGCCACGACGAAGAAGCTGCCGCAGGCCGCACCCACGCCGGTGTTCCGCGAGCAGAACCCGCTCGTGACCTTCTGGCTCGCGATGGCGCACGGCGTCGGCGCGATGTTCCGGCTGCTCGGCAAGGAGACCCTCGAGAAGGACCAGCGGCGCGACGGGTTCCCGTTCCTGCTGTTCCTGCTGGCCATCGCCGGCGGGGTCGTCGAGTGGCTCAACCCGACCAACAGTGTCTCCGTCGCACTCGACGCGTACACGTTCGGCGGGCTGTTCGGCCGCCTGGCGTTCGCCCTGCCCGTCATCATGATCGTGTTCGCCGGGTGGTTGTTCCGACACCCGGCCTCGGTGCACGACAACACCCGGATCGGCATCGGGCTGGGCATCCTGATCGTGTCGATCGCCTCGCTCTGCCACGTCTTCGGCGGCCGTCCGAGCGCGGCCGACGGCATGCCCGCGCTGGCCGCCGCCGGCGGGGTGCTGGGCTGGGTGGTCATCGGCTGGCTCGTCACGATCGCGACCGCCTGGGTGGCCGTCCCCGTGGCGATCGTGCTGCTGGTGCTCTCGCTCTTCATCATCACCAAGACGCCGCCGAACAAGCTCGGGCGACGCCTGCACGAGCTCTACGCCTACCTGTTCGGCGCACCGGCCCCCGCAGCCGAGCCCGAAGCCGACGCCGCCGCCGTGGCGGAGCCCGCCGCCCGCGCCCGCACGTCGAAGCGCGGCAAGAAGGGCGACACCGACTTCCAGCTGTTCGACGACCTCGGGTTCGGTGACGAGCAGGCCGCTGCCGACGCCGGCGGCGACAACGTGCCGTGGTGGCGCCGGAACAAGTCCGGGCGCGAAGAGGACCCGGCGTACGACAGCCCCGTGCTGCCCCCGGCCACCGGCGTTGCCCCGGCTGCCGCTGCCGTCGCACCAGCTGCCCCCGTCGTGCCCGCTGCGCCCGCGGTGAGCCCGAACGCCGGTGCCGCCGCCGGGCTCGTCGACCTCACGCCGGCCGAGCCCGCGTCGGTCAACCTCAACGACTCCGTCGAGCAGGACCTGCAGGACGCCGAGCAGGCGCTCCGCGCGTTCGGCACCGACGTCCCCGCGCGGCCGGAGCCGACCGCCGACATCCGTCCGGCGGTGCCCGAGGTGCTGTCCGAGCCCGAGATCGTCGACGAGCCAGAGGACATCGACGCCGCCGCCGAGCTGAGCGCAGCCGCCGCCGGTGCCGGCGACGATCCGTCGAAGCCCTACCGACTGCCCGCCGCCACGACGCTGAGTTCCGGAACGCCCTCGGTCGCGCGGAGCCAGGCGAACGACGACATCGTCGCCGCCATCACCGGGGTGCTCACCGAGTTCAAGGTCGACGCGAAGGTCACCGGGTTCTCCCGCGGGCCGACGGTGACCCGGTACGAGATCGAGCTCGGCCCCGGCGTCAAGGTCGAGCGGGTCACGGCCCTGTCGAAGAACCTGTCGTACGCGGTCGCCTCGAACGAGGTCCGCATCCTGTCGCCGATCCCGGGCAAGAGCGCCATCGGCGTCGAGATCCCGAACACCGACCGCGAGATCGTCTCGCTCGGCGACGTGCTGCGCTCGAACGCCGCCCGCAAGTCGAAGCACCCGATGACGATCGGCGTCGGCAAGGACGTCGAGGGCGGCTTCGTCGTCGCGAACCTCGCGAAGATGCCGCACCTGCTCGTCGCAGGCTCCACCGGTTCCGGCAAGTCGGTGTTCATCAACTCGATGATCACGTCGCTGCTGATGCGCGCGAAGCCGTCCGAGGTCCGCATGGTCCTGGTCGACCCGAAGCGCGTCGAACTGTCGATCTACGCCGGTGTCCCGCACCTCATCACGCCCATCATCACGAACCCGAAGAAGGCGGCCGAAGCGCTGCAGTGGGTCGTGAAGGAGATGGACATGCGGTACGACGACCTGGCGTCGTTCGGGTTCCGCCACGTCGACGACTTCAACAAGGCGATCGAGAACAACGAGATCGTCCTGCCGGCGGGCAGTGAGCGGAAGCTCAAGCCGTACCCGTACCTGCTCGTCGTCGTCGACGAGCTCGCCGACCTCATGCTCGTGGCGCCGCGTGACGTCGAGGAGTCGATCGTCCGCATCACCCAGCTCGCCCGTGCCGCCGGTATCCACCTGGTGCTCGCGACGCAGCGCCCCTCGGTCGACGTCATCACCGGCCTGATCAAGGCGAACGTGCCGTCGCGCATCGCCTTCGCGGTGACGAGCGTCACGGACTCCCGCGTCATCCTCGACCAGCCGGGCGCCGACAAGCTCATCGGTCAGGGCGACGCGCTCTTCCTGCCGATGGGCTCGTCCAAGTCGCTCCGCGTGCAGGGCGCCTGGGTGCAGGAGGGCGAGGTCGCCGAGGTCGTCCAGCACGTCACGCGGCAGGCGCAGCCCGAGTACCGCCAGGACGTCCAGGCAGTGGTCGAGCGCAAGGAGATCGACGCCGACATCGGCGACGACCTGGAACTGCTGCTCGCGGCCGTCGAGCAGGTCGTGTCGACCCAGTTCGGTTCGACGTCGATGCTGCAGCGCAAGCTCCGCGTCGGCTTCGCCAAGGCCGGTCGCCTGATGGACCTGATGGAGTCGCGCGACATCGTCGGGCCGTCCGAGGGCTCGAAGGCCCGCGACGTCCTGGTGACCGCCGACCAGCTGCCCGCGGTGCTCGCGAAGCTCCGTGGCGAGGAGCCGCCCGCCGCGGCTGCTCCGGCAGCGCCGGCCCCGACGCCGTCCGGCGACGGTGACCGCTACGGAGCAGACCCCGTCGGGGACATGACCCGCGGGTACGATGAAGTCCACGACGAGCCCGATGAGGACGCGTGGGGACTGACGGGCAGGGAGTGACGGCGATGACCGCCTCGGACAGCACGAACACCACGCACGGCGCACGGTTCCCGTGGCGCGGGCGGCTGCTGCGCAAGGGCCCCGGCCCCGCGTCGACCGCGAACGTCGCGAACATCATCACGGTGGTGCGCATCCTCATGGCGCCGCTGTTCTTCGTCCTGCTGCTCACCGACGCCGGCAACGACGGGCCGCTGCGCATCTGGGCCGCGGTCGTCTTCGTCGTGGCCATCGTCACGGACAGCGCCGACGGCATCATCGCCCGTCGGCAGAACCTGGTCACGGACTTCGGCAAGCTCGTCGACCCGATCGCCGACAAGGTGCTCATCGGTGGTGCGCTCGTCGCGCTGTCGATCCTGGCCGAGCTGCCCTGGTACGTGACCGTGCTGATCATGGTGCGCGAGATCGGCATCACGGTCTTCCGGTTCGCGGTGCTCTCCGACCGGGTGATCCCGGCCAGCCGCGGCGGCAAGATCAAGACCGTGCTGCAGGCCGTCGCGCTGACGGCCGCGCTGTTCCCGTGGTGGAACCTGGTCGGCGACTGGGCGCACTGGGTCAACGGCATCCTGATGACGGCCGCGTTCCTGGCAACGATCCTGAGCGGGATCGACTACCTCTGGCAGGCATGGAAGCACAACCGCACCACCGCATGAACGGGCCCGACCGCTCGACGCAGGCCGCGCCTCCCGTCCCGGTCGCACCGGGGCTCATCGCCGAGCTGACGGCACGGGGCGAGACCCTCGCCGTGGCGGAGTCGCTGACCGGCGGACTCGTCGTGGCGACGCTGGTCGACGTGCCGGGCGCGAGCGCCGTCGTCCGGGGCGGCGTCGTGGCCTACGCGACGCCCGTGAAGCACTCCGTGCTCGGGGTCTCGGCGGAGCTGCTCGAGGCCGAGGGTGCCGTGCACCCGGAGGTCGCCCGGCAGATGGCCGCCGGTGTCCGGATCGCGCTGTCCGTCGACGGGGAACCCGCGACGTGGGGGATCAGCACGACGGGCGTCGCCGGCCCGGACCCGCAGGACGGCAAGCCCGTCGGCACCGTGTACGTGGGGATCGCCTCCGCCGCGGGGGCTGAGGCCTTCGAGCTGCACCTCGACGGCGACCGCGGAGCAATCCGGCACGCCACCGTCTCCGAACTCCTTGCACGGATGTCGTCCGAGGTCCGGGGCCGGGAATAGGTCCCGTTTCCACTGGGTTACATCTCACGAAATCTCCAGCAGTACGGCAGCCAGCCTGGCTAACATGCTGCAACCGGCAACGCTATTGTTGCTGAACCCGAACTCGATCCACCGGACCGAGCGGGCGCGGAGACGACAGAGAGGAGGAGTTCTCATGGTTCTCGTTCGTCAGGAAATCGGCGATGTGCTCCGGGACTTCCGCTTGCAGAAGGGCCGGACCCTCCGTCAGGTCGCGTCCAAGGCCAGTGTCGCGCTCGGGTACCTCAGTGAGGTCGAGCGCGGGCAGAAGGAAGCCAGCTCGGAGATCCTCGCGTCCGTCGCGGATGCTCTGGACACGCCCATCTCGACCATCATGCGCGAAGTGGGTGACCGCCTCGCGATCGTCGAGGGGCTGACCCCCGTCCCCGACACGCTCCCGGACGACCTCGTCGCCGAGTTCGACAACGACCTCGCGGTGCGCTGAGCGCACCCCACCGAACGCCCTCGCCGGTCCTTCCCGGCGGGGGCGTTCTGCGTTCCGGCCCACGACCACGCGCCTAGGCTGGTCGGATGCGCGTGAGTGAGTTCTGGCGAGCCGTCGACCAGGTGTTCGGCGAGGCCTACGGTGCCGTGGTCACCCGTGACGTCGTGCTCGAAGGGCTCGGCGGTCGCTCCGCCGTGGACGCCCTCGCCGCCGGCATCGACGCCCGCCGGGTGTGGGACGCAGTGTGCGACTCGCAGGACGTCCCGATGGACCGTCGGCACGGCAAGGGCCTCGCCGAACCCCAGGACTGAGCGGGTCCCGCGGGGCGGCGCACCCGAAACTGTGTTCGGCGTGTTGCTCGAACGCGTGTTCGATCGGTGGTAGCTTCCTCCACAGCGGCGTCGCCCGGATGTTCCATCCACAGATCGCGTGACCGTCGGCAGTGATGTCGGTGGCTCGCCATAGGTTGATGGACATCGGGAACAGCCCGAAGCCTTGTCGCAGAACCATCGGCCTTGCACCATCGGCCGGCGTGGACGCGACAGCCTACAGGCGGCCGAACACGAGCACGAAGGAGCACCCCATGCCATCACCGGCAGACCGCGAGAAGGCCCTCGAGACCGCACTCGCACAGATCGACAGGCAGTTCGGCAAGGGTGCGATCATGCGCCTCGGTTCGGACGAACGCGCCCCCGTCAACGTCATCCAGACCGGGTCGGTGGCGCTGGACGTCGCGCTCGGCATCGGTGGCCTGCCCCGCGGCCGCATCGTCGAGATCTACGGCCCGGAGTCGTCGGGTAAGACGACCCTCACCATCCACGCCATCGCCAACGCCCAGCGCGCCGGTGGCATCGCGGCCTTCATCGACGCCGAGCACGCGCTCGACCCCGAGTACGCCAAGAAGCTCGGTGTCGACATCGACGCCCTGCTCGTGTCGCAGCCCGACACCGCCGAGCAGGCGCTCGAGATCGCGGACATGCTGGTCCGCTCCGGCTCCATCGACCTCATCGTCATCGACTCCGTCGCGGCCCTCGTGCCCCGTGCCGAGATCGAGGGCGAGATGGGCGACTCGCACGTCGGTCTGCAGGCCCGGCTCATGTCCCAGGCCCTGCGGAAGCTCGCCGGTGGCCTGAACCAGACGCAGACCACGATGATCTTCATCAACCAGCTGCGCGAGAAGATCGGCGTGTTCTTCGGTTCGCCCGAGACCACCTCGGGCGGTAAGGCGCTGAAGTTCTACGCGTCCGTCCGCCTCGACATCCGTCGCATCGAGACGCTCAAGAGCGGCACCGACGCGGTGGGCAACCGCACGCGGGTCAAGGTCGTCAAGAACAAGATGGCGCCGCCCTTCAAGCAGGCCGAGTTCGACATCCTGTACGGCGTCGGCATCTCGCGCGAAGGCTCGCTGCTCGACTTCGGTGTCGACCACGGCATCGTCAAGAAGTCGGGCGCCTGGTACACCTACGACGGCGACCAGCTCGGGCAGGGCAAGGAGAACTCGCGTTCCTTCCTGATCCAGAACCCCGAGATCGCTGCCGACATCGAAGGCAAGATCCTCGCCAAGCTCGGGGTTGGCGGCGCCAAGGCCGAGGACGCCCCGGTCGAGTCGATCGCGCCGAAGCTCGCGGAGCGCAAGGGCGCGTGAGCACCGACCACGACGACGACGGCCTCGCACCGGTCACCGACCTGTTCGGTGCGAGGTCGCGTCGCCGTGCCCCCGTCACCCCGGTGACGCCGGCGATCCCCGCACCGCCGGTGTCACCGGACGAACCGCGCGACACCGACGGTTGGGCGCTGCCCGAGTCGGACAAAGGTCGTGCGGACGAGTTCCCCGCGTCGTTCGACGCCGATTCGCCGGTGCCCCTGCACGGTGCCCGCGGGCCGGCAGCATGGGTGTCGCCCGTGATCGGTGACGGCAGCGGGCGCTCGAGCCGTGCGGAGCAGGACGGCTACGACTCCGAGACGGCTGACGCCACCACGGCGTCGGTGTTCTCCATCGCCGGCGGCGAGGAGATCGACCCGGCCGATGCACCCCGTCCGCTCGACGAACAGCGCGCGGACGCCGAACGGCTCAGCATGCGGGCCCTCGGGCGCAAGGGCGTGAGCGAGTCCGAGATGCGGACCCTGCTGCTGCAGCAGGACCTCGACCCCGACGTGGTCGAGCACGAGATCGAGCGGTTGACCCGTGTCGGGCTCCTCGACGACGTCGCCCTCGCCACCGACCTGGTGGATCGACTGCACGCCCGCAAGGGCCTCGGTCGACAGGGTGTCGTGACCGAGCTCCGTCGCCGGGGGATCGACCAGGTGGCGATCGACACCGCATTCGACGAGGCCGCCGACGACGAGGACGACGAGTTCCTCCGCGCGCAGGAGCTCGCCGACAAGCGGGCACCGCAGATGCGCGGGCTCGACCGGGCGACCGCTGAACGCCGGCTGTCCGGCTTCCTGATGCGCAAGGGCTACAGCTCCGGCGTCGTCCGGATCGCTGTGGCACGTGCCCTCGACGGCGGCGGGAAGCGGCCGCCTTCCGGCCGCGGGACCGTCCGGTTCGAGTAGCCGCTCCGACCTACACTGGGACGACCATGGCCACCGTCGAAGCGCGCCCCCGCACCTACGAAGTCCGCACCTACGGGTGCCAGATGAACGTCCACGACTCCGAGCGGTTGAGCGGGTCACTGCAGGCCGCGGGCTACACCGCGGCGGACGGTGCGCAGGCCGACGTCGTCGTCATCAACACCTGTGCGGTGCGCGAGAACGCGGACAACCGGCTGTACGGCAACCTCGGGCAGCTCGCGGGCATCAAGCGCGAGCACCCCGGCATGCAGATCGCCGTCGGCGGGTGCCTGGCGCAGAAGGACAAGAACGTCATCCTCGAGAAGGCGCCGTGGGTCGACGTCGTCTTCGGCACGCACAACATGGGGTCACTGCCGACGCTGCTCGAGCGGGCGCGGCACAACGACGAGGCGCAGATCGAGATCCTCGAGGCGCTCGACGTCTTCCCGTCGACGCTGCCCACCAAGCGCGACTCGACGCACAGCGGCTGGGTCTCCATCTCCGTCGGCTGCAACAACACCTGCACGTTCTGCATCGTCCCCTCGCTCCGTGGCAAGGAGAAGGACCGCCGTCCCGGTGACGTCCTGGCCGAGATCCAGGCGCTCGTCGACGACGGCGCGATCGAGGTCACGCTGCTCGGGCAGAACGTGAACTCCTACGGGGTCGAGTTCGGCGACCGACAGGCGTTCGGCAAGCTGCTGCGGGCCACCGGGGCCATCGAGGGGCTCGAGCGCGTCCGCTTCACGAGCCCGCACCCGGCGGCGTTCACCGACGACGTCATCGACGCGATGGCCGAGACCCCGAACGTGATGCCCCAGCTGCACATGCCGCTGCAGTCGGGCTCCGACCGGGTGCTCAAGGCCATGCGCCGGAGCTACCGCAGCGAGCGGTTCCTCGGCATCCTCGACCGCGTGCGCGCGAAGATCCCGCACGCGGCGATCTCCACCGACATCATCGTCGGGTTCCCCGGCGAGACCGACGCCGACTTCGAGGACACCCTGCGCGTCGTCGAGCAGGCACGGTTCGCCTCTGCGTTCACGTTCCAGTACTCCATCCGTCCGGGCACTCCGGCCGCGACGATGGACGACCAGCTGCCGAAGCACATCGTGCAGGAGCGCTACGAACGACTCGTCGCCCTGCAGGAACGCATCACCGCGGAAGAGAACGCGCTGCAGGTCGGCCGGAGCGTGGAAGTGCTCGTCGCCTCGGGCGAAGGGCGCAAGGACGACGCCACCCGCCGGCTCTCCGGTCGCGCGGAGGACTCCCGGCTCGTGCACTTCACCGTGCCCGCCGGGTCCGAGGTCCCGCGCCCCGGTGACGTCGTCACCGTCGACATCACCCGTGCCGCACCGCACTTCCTGCTCGCCGACGACGAGGCTCCGCTGCGCATTCGACGCACCCGGGCCGGCGACGCCTGGGACCGCGCGCAGGCCGAGAGCTGCGGCGTGCCGACGCCCGCTGCCGCCACGGGCGACGGACCCCGTCCGGTCTCGCTCGGGCTGCCGACGCTCCGTGTCGGGCGCTGAGCTCCCCGGGGCTGCGCCGACGAGCGCCGCGTTGCCCGCACCCGGTGACGCCGCGGACCTGATCGCAGTCGTCGGCGCGACGGGTACCGGGAAGTCCGACCTCGGCATCGCGATCGCGGACCGGCTGCGCGCTGCCGGCCGGAACGCCGAGATCATCAACGCGGATGCCATGCAGCTGTACCGGGGCATGGACATCGGCACCGCGAAGCTGCCGCCGGCCGAACGGCACGGCATCCCGCACCACCAGCTCGACGTGCTCGACGTCACCGACGAGGCGAGTGTCGCCGCCTACCAGGTCGCCGCCCGAGCCGACGTCGACCGGATCCAGGCCGCCGGTGGCGTGGCCGTCCTCGTCGGCGGCAGCGGCCTGTACGTCTCCGCGGTGCTGTTCGACCTGGCGTTCCCGGGCACCGATCCCGCGCTCCGCGCGCAGCTCGAGCGCGAGCACGAGGAGCTCGGCCCGGGCATCCTGCTCGAGCGACTCCGCGCCCTCGACCCGGCGGCCGCCGCGACGATCGACGCGCGCAACCCACGGCGCTTGATCCGTGCACTCGAGATCGCGAGCCGATCCGAGATCGTGACCCCGAGCCTCCCGGCAGCGCCCCGCGCCTGGCGACCGTCCCGGATCCTGCACCTGCGGCGTGACCGCGAGCAGCTCGTGTCGGCGCTGCACGAGCGGGCCGCGCGGATGTTCGAGGCCGGGCTCGTCGACGAGGTCGCGGCGCTCCGCGAGCAGGGACTCGAGCAGGGCAAGACCGCGCGGGGTGCCATCGGGTACTCGCAGGCGCTCGAGGTGCTCGCCGGCACGGCGACCCGCGATCAGGCGGTCGAGGCGACCGGCATCGCGACCCGCAAGTACGCCCGGCGGCAGGTGTCGTGGTTCCGCCGGTACGCCGATGCCGAGACGCTCGACGTCACGGGCGCGGACCGCGGCGACCTGTCGGAACTGGCCCGTAGGATCGTGCCGTGACCGAGCTGCACTTCACCAAGGGCCAGGGGACCGGCAACGACTTCGTCCTGTTCGCCGACCCCGACGCCACCGTCGACCTGACCCCCGAGCGGATCCGCGCCATCGCGGACCGACGCTTCGGCGTGGGCGGCGACGGCGTGATCCGCGCGGTGCGGTCCGAGGCGATCCCCGAGGGGCGGGCGCTCGTGGCCGTCGAGCCCGAGGCGACCTGGTTCATGGACTACCACAACGCCGACGGCACGGTCGCGGAGATGTGCGGCAACGGCATCCGCGTGTTCGCCCGGTACCTGACCGAGTCCGGCCTGGTCGAGCTCGCTCCCGGCGAGACCCTCACCGTCGGCAGTCGCAAGGGGCTGGTCGACATCCAGCGCACCACGAACGGGTTCGCAGCCGATCTCGGTCGCTGGGGCCTGGGCATCGAGGGCGGCGGCTCCGACGACGTGCTCGTCCGCGCCAAGAACCTCGACGGGGCGCGGCCCGGCATCGGCATCGACGTGGGCAACCCGCACGTGGTCGTCGCCGTCGAGACCGAGGACGAGCTGGCCGACCTCGACCTGACCTTCCTGCCGGTGCTCGACCCGGCGCCGGAGCACGGTGCGAACGTCGAGTTCGTCCTGCCCGGCGACCCCTTGATCAAGGACGGCGTCGGCGAGATCACGATGCGGGTGCACGAGCGGGGGAGCGGCGAGACGCTCTCGTGCGGCACCGGGGCCGTCGCCGCTGCCCTCGCGACGCGCTACTGGGTCGGTGCGGGGGCGCCGGACACCTGGCGCGTGCGGGTGCCGGGCGGGCTGCTGACGGTGCGGATGACGGCGACCGAGGACGGCGAGCACGTCTCGCTGTCCGGTCCCGCCGAGCTCGTGTTCTCCGGCGACCTGACGGTCTGACGCGGCGCGGACGCGGGTGCGCGGGCGCCCCGCTCGCCTCGTTGCCGTTTCGTGAGCAGAAATGGTCGGGTGCCCAGCGGCGACCCGACCATTCCTGCTCACGAAGTGCACGCACACGAAGTGCACGCTCACGAAGTGCACGCTCACGAAGTGCACGCACACGAAGTGCGCACGCGCCCTACGCGCTGCGCTGCACCCGGATGACGCGGAACCCCTTCGCCGTGGACTCCCGCGTGACCGCGAACCCCGAGCCGAGCGCCCCGACGAGCCACTTCTGCAACGAGTCACCCCCGAGGTCCTTCGACACGACGAGCCAGGCGTCGCCCCCGACCTTGAGCCGGGGCAGCCACGTCAGCAGGATCTGGTGCAGCTCGTCCTTGCCGACACGGATCGGCGGGTTCGACCAGATCGTGCGGAAGCGCAGGTCGGCCGGCACGTCGTCGGGCAGCGCGATCGTGACGTTCGATGCCCCGGCAGCAGCAGCGTTGGCGCGCGCGAGCCCGAGCACCCGCTCGTTGACGTCGACGCCCCACACCTGGGCCTCGGGGGACTGCAGGGCCATCGTGATCGCGATCGGGCCCCAGCCGCAGCCGATGTCGAGCAGCGCTCCGTCGGCAGCGGGTGCGGGCACCGAACCCAGAAGAACCTTCGTGCCGCGGTCGACGCCGTCGGGGCTGAAGACCCCCGCCGCGGTCGACAGGGTGAGGGGCTGACCGGCGAGCGTGACGTGCACCTGGCGCGGCCGGAGTTCGCTCTCGGGGGTGGCCGAGAAGTAGTGGTCGTTCGCCATGGATGAACCGTACCGGCAACCGAGTGTGTCGGAGGGCCTCCAGAGGTAGCCTGTGCTCAGGATGACGGATACCCATCAGCAGAACCACCAGACCAACGACGACAGCGCAGACGGTGTCGTCGAGAGGGTGTTGCGCAACGCAGACCACCGCGCAGCATCGTCCATCTTCGCACCCGCCCAGGCCATCCAGACGCAGTCGGTCGACGACCGCAGCTGGACCGGCGACGGCGACCAGTACGACCGTGAGGACCGAGCGGCGCTGCGCCGTGTCGCCGGCCTCTCCACCGAGCTCGAGGACGTCACCGAGGTCGAGTACCGCCAGCTGCGGCTCGAGCAGGTCGTCCTGATCGGCGTGTACCCCCAGGGCGACGCCTCGGACGCCGAGAACTCCCTCCGCGAGCTCGCGGCACTCGCCGAGACCGCGGGCGCCGTGGTGCTCGACGGGCTCCTCCAGCGCCGGCCGAACCCGGACCCGGCCACCTACCTGGGCAAGGGCAAAGCCCAGGAGCTCGCGATGGTCGTCAAGGCCACCGGCGCCGACACCGTCATCGCCGACACCGAACTCGCACCCTCGCAGCGTCGTGCGCTCGAGGACGTCGTGAAGGTGAAGGTCATCGACCGCACGGCCGTGATCCTCGACATCTTCAGCCAGCACGCGAAGACCCGCGAGGGGAAGGCGCAGGTCGAACTCGCCCAGCTGCAGTACCTGCTGCCTCGACTGCGCGGTTGGGGTGACTCGATGTCCCGGCAGGCCGGTGGCCAGGTCTCCGGAGGCGCGGGCATGGGCTCTCGTGGCCCCGGTGAGACGAAGATGGAGCTCGACCGCCGCAAGATCCACACGCGGATGGCGAAGCTCCGCCGGCAGATCGCCGGGTTCACCCCGGCCCGTGAAGCCAAGCGTGCCGAGCGCAACCGCAACGAAGTGCCGAGCGTCGCGATCGCGGGCTACACCAACGCCGGCAAGTCGTCGCTGCTCAACCGGCTGACGAGCGCGGGCGTGCTGGTGCAGAACCAGCTGTTCGCGACGCTGGACGCCACCGTCCGTCGGACCGAGAGCGCCAAGGGCCGGGAGTTCACGTTCGTCGACACGGTCGGCTTCGTGCGCAACCTGCCGCACCAGCTGGTCGAGGCCTTCCGCTCCACCCTCGAAGAGGTCGGCGACGCCGACGTCATCGTGCACGTGGTCGACGGCTCGCACCCCGACCCCGGGGCGCAGCTGTCCACCGTGCGCGAGGTCATCGGCGACGTCGGTGCGGGTGACATCCCGGAGATCGTCGTCTTCAACAAGGCTGACCTGATCGACGACGCGCAGCGCCTCGTGCTCATCGGACTCGTGCCGGACGCGGTGTTCGTGTCGGCGCGCACCGGCGAGGGCATCCCGGAGCTCCTCGGCGTCATCGAGGACCGCCTGCCCGAGCCCGACGTCGACCTGACCATCGTCGTGCCGTACGACCGCGGCGACCTGGTGTCGTCGCTGCACGACACCGGCTCGGTCGAGTCCGTCGACTACGTCGAGGACGGCACGCGCCTGCGGGTGCGCGTCTTCCAGCGGCAGGTCTCCGAGCTCGAGCCCTACGTGGTCACGCCGGTCACCACCGTCTGACGGTCACCTCCGACAGTCGCTGGCGCTGGGGAGCGCTGCCGCGCGGCCTGGAGGCCCGTGACGGGTCCGCCGGACGCCGTCGCGTCACCGAGACGCCCCCGAACACACGAAACGCCGCCGGATCCGGCGGCGTTTCGTCGTGCAGGGGACGTCGTACGGTGACGACGGTGATTCGCGCCGGTGCAGCGCGAGCCGCGGTCAGAGGGAGCGGAGGACCGCGACGACCTTGCCGAGCACCGAAGCGGCGTCGCCGAGGATCGGCTCGAAGGCTGAGTTGCGCGGCAGCAGCCACGTGTGACCGTCACGCTGTCGGAAGACCTTGACCGTCGCCTCTTCGTCGAGCATGGCCGCGACGATGTCACCGTTCTCGGCGGTCTGCTGCGACCGGACGACGACCCAGTCCCCGTCGCAGATCGCGGCGTCGATCATCGACTCACCGACGACCTTGAGCATGAAGAGCTCGCCGGTGCCGACGAGCTGTCGGGGGAGCGGGATGATCTCGTCGACGTGCTGCTCGGCGGTGATCGGGACACCGGCGGCGATCCGGCCGACGAGCGGCACGAGCGTGGTGGCGTCGATGTCCGGTCCGCCGACCTCGGACGACGGCTCGTCGACCAGGACCTCGAGCGCGCGCGGGCGGTTCGGGTCGCGGCGGATCCAGCCACCGAGCTCGAGCTGGCCGAGCTGGTGGGAAACGCTGGAGAGCGAGGAGAGCCCGGCGGCGTCGCCGATCTCGCGCATGCTCGGCGGGTAGCCCCGTGAGGCGATCGACGCACGGATCGCGTCGAAGATCGCCTGCTGCTTCGGCGTCAGCGGCTTCTGGCCCCGCAGTTCGTCCACCACGTCGTCTCGCTTTCGTCGGTGCCGGTCCGGCCGCGGCGGGAATGTCGGTGGTCCCCGTCAGGCTTGTCCCAGTCGATCGAAACAGTATCCGACCAGCCAGGGCCGGACAAACACCTGTTCGAGCGTGTTGCAAGAAAACCCCGCAGAAATCCACTCCCAGGACTTGTGCGTCGTCTGATTCGAAACTATGTTCGGTACACGACTTCGGTTCCACCGAACGGGAAGGCAAGAACGACATGAGCACCATCGCCATCGCTGACATCCAGCGCACCGCGGCGCCCGCCGTGCGTACCCGCCTGCGTCTGACGCGTCGCGGCCGCATCGTCTTCACGACGCTCGCCGCGCTCCCGCTCCTCATCGTCGTCGCCCTCGGCGTGCTGAACGGCGGGCAGGCCTCCGCCGGAGACGCCACCGCCGGCGGCGCCCGCACCCAGTTCGAGACCGTGACGATCCAGCCGGGCGAGACGCTCTGGCAGCTCGCCGAGCAGACGGCCCCGAACTCGGACCCGCGTGACTTCGTGCAGGACGTCGTGAGCCTCAACGCGCTCGACGGCTCCGCGCTGCAGGCCGGCGAAGAGATCGCCATCCCCACCAAGTACACCGACGGCGAGTAGCCACTCGGGCAGTGCCGTCCAGACGGCTGGTCGTCGCACGGTGCCAGCGGCCTACGATGGATCGGTGGCATTCACGCTCGAAGACCTCCCGATCCGAGACGACCTGCGCGGGCAGAGCCCGTACGGCGCCCCGCAGAAGCACGTCCGCGTGCAGCTCAACGTCAACGAGAACACGCATCCCGTTCCGGACGACGTCGCTGCTGACATCGTCGAGTCGATCCGGCAGGCCCTGCTGACGGTCAACCGCTACCCGGACCGCGAGTTCACCGAGCTCCGGCAGTCGCTCGCCGACTACCTCGGACACGACCTGACCGCCGAGCAGCTCTGGGCGGCGAACGGGTCGAACGAGGTGTTGCAGCAGCTCCTCCAGGCGTTCGGCGGGCCCGGTCGCTCGGTGCTCGGGTTCCCGCCCACGTACTCGATGCACTCGATCCTCGCGTCGGGCACCGGCACTACGTGGATCCCGGCCCAGCGGGACGACGAGTTCCGCATCTCGCCCGAGACCGTCGTGGCGGCGATCCGAGAGCACCAGCCGGACATCGTGTTCCTGTGCGGGCCGAACAACCCGACGGGTACTCCGCTCGACATCGAGACGATCGCGGCCGCCTACGACGCGACCGACGGCATCGTGATGGTGGACGAGGCGTACGCCGAGTTCATGCCGTCCGACGCTCCGAGTGCCCTCACGCTGCTGCCCGGTCGTGAGCGCCTGGTGGTCTCCCGCACGATGAGCAAGGCGTTCGCGTTCGCCGGTGCCCGGGTCGGGTACATGGCCGCGCACCCCGCCGTCGTCGACGCCGTCCGGCTGGTCCGGCTGCCGTACCACCTGTCCGCGCTGACCCAGGCGGCGGCGATCGCGGCACTCCGGCACGCCCCCGAGATGCTGGCGATGGTCGACGACATCAAGGGGCAGCGTGACCGCATGGTCACCGAGCTGCGGGACATGGGGTACCGCACCTACGAGACCTGGTCGAACTTCGTCCTGTTCGGTGGTGTCGCCGACCCGAACGCCGCGTTCGAGGCGCTGCTCGAGCGCGACGTCATCGTGCGCGACCTCGGCATCCCGAACCACCTGCGGGTTAGTGCGGGGACCGAAGCCGAGACGACCGCGTTCCTCGACGCGATGCGGCAGGTCGCCGCCGAGCAGCCGCCGGTTAGGGTTGAGGCATGACCGCCCGCACCGCCTCGATCAGCCGTTCGACGAGCGAATCGAGTGTCGAACTCGAGCTCGACCTGGACGGCACCGGGACCTCGTCGATCTCGACCTCCGTCCCGTTCTTCGACCACATGCTGACCGCGTTCAGCAAGCACTCCCTGATCGACCTGCGGGTGCGTTCGACGGGTGACACCGACATCGACGTGCACCACACGGTCGAGGACACCGGCATCGTGCTCGGTCAGGCGATCAAGCAGGCCCTCGGCGACCGCTCCGGCATCGGCCGGTACGGCGACGCCCTGGTCCCGTTGGACGAAGCGCTGGCCCAGGCCGTCGTCGACGTCTCGGGGCGTCCGTTCCTGGTGCACTCCGGCGAGCCCGCGGGCTTCGAGTTCCACCGCATCGGCGGCCACTTCACCGGCTCGATGGTCCGCCACGTGTTCGAGGCGATCACGTTCAACGCCGGCATCACCGTCCACGTCCGCGTGCTCGAGGGCCGCGACCCCCACCACATCGCCGAAGCCGAGTTCAAGGCGTTCGCCCGAGCCATGCGCAAGGCGGTCGAACTGGACCCGCGCGTCGACGGCATCCCCTCCACGAAGGGCGCCCTGTGACCGCCGCCAAGCCGAACGTCGTCGTCCTCGACTACGGGTCGGGCAACGTCCACTCCGCCGCCAAGGCGCTCGAGCGCGCCGGCGCCGAGGTCACCCTGACCTCGGACAAGCAGGCGGCGCTCAAGGCCGACGGCCTGCTCGTCCCCGGCGTCGGGGCGTTCGCCGCCGTGATCGACCAGCTCGAGGGCGTGCAGGGCGGCGAGATCGTCGACCACCGTCTGGCCGGCGGGCGACCCGTGCTCGGCATCTGCGTCGGCATGCAGGTCCTGTTCTCGCGGGGCATCGAGCGTGGTGCCGACGTCGAAGGGCTCGGCCAGTGGCCCGGCACCGTGCAGGAGATCCAGGCCGAGGTGCTGCCGCACATGGGCTGGAACACCGTGCAGGCGCCCGAGGACTCCGTGCTGTTCGACGGGCTGCACGACGAGCGCTTCTACTTCGTGCACTCCTACGGGGTGACCGACTTCCCGCTCGAGGCGTACGGGCCGTTCCGTGCGCCCCGTCTGACCTGGGCCGAGCACGGGCAGCCGTTCATCGCCGCGGTCGAGAACGGGCCGCTCACCGCCACGCAGTTCCACCCCGAGAAGTCCGGCGAGCCGGGCATCCGCCTGCTCTCCAACTGGGTCCGCTCGCTCTGAACCCGGCCGGAACCGGGCGCGACGGCCGTGCCGGACGCGCACCGGGCCTCCCGGCTGTCCGCAGCCCCTTCTCCACCGCAACGAAACCGACAGGACCATGACCGACCTCACCGACACCCCGCCCCTCGTCCTGCTGCCGGCTGTCGACGTCGTCGACGGACAGGCCGTGCGACTCACCCAGGGTGAGGCGGGGAGCGAGACCGGCTACGGCGACCCCGTCGCCGCTGCCCGGACCTGGCGTGACCAGGGTGCCGAGTGGATCCACCTCGTCGACCTCGACGCAGCCTTCGGTCGTGGCGACAACCGCAGGGTGATCGCGCACGCCGTCCGCGAGGTCGAGGGTGTCTCCGTCGAGCTGTCCGGCGGCATCCGCGACGACGCCTCGCTCGAAGCGGCACTGGCGACCGGTGCGGCGCGCGTGAACCTCGGCACCGCGGCGCTCGAGAACCCGGACTGGGCCGCGCGGGTGATCGGTGAGTACGGCGAGCAGATCGCCGTCGGGCTGGACGTCCGCGGCACCACGCTGTCGAGCCGCGGCTGGACCGAGGACGCCGGTGACCTGTGGGAGGTGCTCGACCGGCTGGAAGCCGCCGGGTGCGCCCGCTACGTGGTGACCGACGTCACGAAGGACGGCACGCTGCAGGGGCCCAACGTCGAACTGCTCCGCCAGGTGTGCGACCGGACCGACCAGCCCGTGGTGGCCTCCGGCGGGATCTCGACGCTCGACGACCTCCGTGCGCTCCGCGAACTCGTGCCGTACGGGCTCGAGGGCGCGATCATCGGCAAGGCGCTGTACTCCGGGGCGTTCACGCTGCCGGCCGCACTCGACATCGCCTCCGAGTAGCGCCATGGCGGGCATCTCGAACGGCCGTGGCACCGGGCCGGACGCCGACGACGCGCACACCCCCGGCGGGGCGGCGGACTCGGCGGGCTTCTCGTGGGAAGGCCGCACGTTCGACCACCACGACACCGCGTTCGCGGACGACGACGGACTCGCCGACCCCGCGGTGGTCGCGGCGATCGGTGCGATCGCTGGCGGTGCCTCCCAGGCGGCGATCGTCGAGGCGCTCCGGACCGCCCGGCTGCTCATCCCGCTCATCGCCGAGGCCGGTGACGTGGGGGAGACCGATCACGGCAAGCTCGTCGACAAGACCCAGGAACTCTCGATCGTGACGGTCGCCGGTCCGGACGGTCGCAGCGTGATGCCGGCGTTCACCTCGGTGGACGCCATGCACGCGTGGGACCCGGACGCACGTCCGGTGCCGGTGGAGTCCCGCCGTGTGGCGATGGCCGCGGCGAGCGAGGACACCCAGCTCGTCGTGCTCGACCCGAAGTCGTCGACCGAGTTCGTGCTGCGGCGTCCGGCGGTGTGGGCGCTCGGGCAGGACCTGCCGTGGACCCCGTGCTTCGAGGACCCTGAGGTGGCCCGCGCCTTCGCGGTCTCGGTCGAGGGAGAGTCCAGCGTCGCCCGTGTCGAACTCGCGCCGGGCGACCCGGTCGGACGGTTCGCCGGGCCGGAGCTGACCGTGGGACTGGCGCTGCACCCGGGGCTCGACCGCGAGCAGGTCGGCGAGCTCGTCGGTCGGCTGCAGCAGCGGTGGTCGACCGACCCCGTGATCGCCGAGCGGGTCGACAGCATGCGCGTCGCCCTGCGCGCTGCCTGACGAGCAGCAGTGCGGCGGTGCGACCCGGCCCAGCCCGAGGTCGCCGGTACGATGACGGGGTGAGCCCGAACCCGACGACCAACCCCACCGGCGCGACCACCCACGGTCCGACGGGGCGTCCCGTCCGGGACTTCCCCGTGCCCGAGGAGCTCGACAGCACCGGGCCCGCCCGCATCATCGCGCTCTGCAACCAGAAGGGCGGCGTCGGCAAGACCACGACCGCCATCAACCTGGGTGCCGCGCTCGCGGAGTACGGCCGCAAGGTCCTGGCCGTGGACTTCGACCCGCAGGGCGCGCTGTCCGCCGGCCTCGGGGTCCGGACGCACGACATCCACACCGTGTACGACCTGCTCATGGGCGCCGTGAAGGACCCGAACCAGGTCATCCAGCCGACGAACACCCCCGGCCTCGACGTCATCCCGGCGAACATCGACCTGTCCGCGGCCGAGGTGCACCTGGTCAACGAGGTCGCCCGCGAGCAGATCCTGGCGAGCGTGCTGCGCAAGGTCGCGAACGACTACGACGTGATCCTGGTCGACTGCCAGCCGTCGCTCGGCCTGCTCACCGTGAACGCCCTGACCGCGGCACACGGCGTGCTCATCCCGCTCGAGTGCGAGTTCTTCGCGCTCCGCGGTGTCGCCCTGCTCATCGAGACGATCGACAAGGTGCGCGACCGCCTCAACCCGGCGCTCAAGCTCGACGGCATCCTGGCGACCATGTACGACTCGCGCACGCTGCACTCGCGCGAGGTCATGGAGCGGGTCGTCGACACCTTCGACGACCGCGTGCTCGACACCGTCATCGGCCGCACCGTGAAGTTCCCGGACGCCACGGTGTCCGCACGCCCGATCACGCAGACCGCGCCGGACCACCCTGCCGCCCACGCCTACCGGCAGCTCGCACGAGAGCTCGTCCAGCGTGGCGCCGTCGCCTGACGCGGGGTTCCGGGTCCGGCTCGCCAACTTCGACGGACCGTTCGACCTCCTGCTGTCGCTCATCACGAAGCACGAGCTCGACATCACCGAGGTGTCGCTCGGTGCCGTGACGGGGGAGTTCATCCAGTACGTCCGGCAGGCCGAGTCCGCCGACGAGCTCGACGAGGCCAGCGAGTTCCTGGTCGTCGCGGCGACGCTGCTCGACCTGAAGATCGTCGGGCTGCTGCCCCAGGGCGAGCTCGTGGACGCCGAGGACGTCGCCCTGCTCGAGGCCCGCGACCTGCTGTTCGCCCGACTGCTGCAGTACCGGGCGTTCAAGCAGGCCGCCGACTGGTTCGGGGAGCGCTGGGGCGTCGAGTCGCGCCGGCACGTCCGCAGCGTCCGACTCGAGGAGCGGTTCCGCGCGCGGACGCCGGAGCTCGTCTGGACCCTGTCGGTGCAGGACTTCGCCGCACTGGCCGCGCTGGCCTTCGCCCCGCGGGAGATCCCGACAGTCGGCCTCGACCACCTGCACGCCCCGCTCATCAGCATCCGCGAACAGGCCGCGATCGTCGTCTCGATCCTCCGCACCCGTGATGGTGAGGGCGTCTCGTTCCGTGAACTGGTCGCGGGCGTCGACCAGACGGGTATCGTGGTGGCTCGCTTCCTCGCGATCCTCGAGCTGTACCGGAACGCGTCGATCTCGTTCGAGCAGCTCGAGCCGCTCGGGGAGCTGACACTGCGGTGGACCGCCGAGGACTGGTCCGACGAGAGCCTCGCGAACCTGGGAGCCGACTATGACGGATGACGTGCACGACACGTCCAGCGCCGAACCCGGCGGCGCCGACGAGATGGCCGACGCCCGCGCGATCGAGCACGAGATCCACGAGCGCGCTGTGTCAGAGGCCCACCCGACCATTTCCATCGACCGCCAGCTCGAGGCCATCCTGATGATCGCCGACCAGCCGCAGTCGCTCGTCGCCCTCGGTGCTGCCGTCGGGTCGCCCGTCCCCGCCGTCCGCCAGGCGATCGAACGCCTGGTCGCCGACTTCGACGGCGTCGACGGCACGATCCGCCGTGGCTTCGAACTGCGCGAGGTCGGTGGCGGCTGGCGCTTCTACGTCCGCGCCGACCTGGACCCCGTGGTCGAGCAGTTCGTCGAGGCCGAGCGCCCCTCGCGGCTGTCGCAGGCCGCACTCGAGACCCTGGCGGTCGTCGCCTACAAGCAGCCGATCACCCGCTCGCAGATCGCTGCGATCCGCGCCGTCAACGTCGACGGCGTCGTCCGAACCCTGGTGGCACGCGGCCTCATCGAGGAGTCGTTCACCGACGCCGAGACCGGCGCCATCAACTACGTCACGTCCGACCTGCTCCTGCAGCAGCTCGGCATCAACTCGCTCGACGAGCTGCCGCTCATCTCGCCCCTCCTGGACGACGGTGCGGACGGCTTCGAGCAGAACGAAGGGATCCCCGATGGCAGGGTTTGACGACCGGGGGCGCGGCGCGCCCCGAGACCGAGACGACCGCAACGGACGCTCGGGAGGCCCGGACCGCTCCGGCCGCCCGGCCGGCGGACGCGGCGGGGCCGGTTCCAGTGCCGGTGGCCGCTCCGGCGGGTACGGTCGGGACGACCGCGGGGGCGCACGCCCGCCGCGTGACGACGACCGCCGTGGCGGGTACCCGTCGCGTGACGACCGCGGCGGCGACCGTGGTGGGTACCGCGGGGCCTCCGCTCCGCGTGACGATCGTGGTGGCTACCGGGGTCGGGACGACCGTTCCGGTGGCGGCGACCGTGGTGGGTACCGCGGCAACTCCGCTCCGCGTGACGACCGTGGTGGCTACCGGGGCCGTGACGACCGTGGGGCTTCCGCGCCGCGCGACGACCGCGGTGGCGACCGTGGTGGCTACCGCGGCAACTCGGCTCCGCGTGACGACCGTGGTGGGTACCGCGGTCGCGACGACCGATCCGGTGGTGGCGACCGTGGTGGCTACCGTGGCAACTCGGCTCCGCGTGACGACCGCGGTGGGTACCGCGGACGTGACGATCGCGGTGGGTCCGCTCCGCGCGACGACCGTGGTGGCTACCGGGGCTCCGCTCCTCGTGACGACCGTGGTGGCTACCGGGGTCGCGACGACCGTGGGAGCTCGGCGCCCCGCGATGACCGTGGCGGCTACCGCGGCAACTCGGCTCCGCGCGACGACCGTGGTGGCTACCGCGGCCGTGACGACCGTGGGGCTCCGGCCCCGCGCGATGACCGTGGCGGCTACCGGGGTCGCGACGACCGTTCCGGTGGCGGTGACCGTGGTGGGTACCGCGGCAACTCCGCTCCGCGTGACGACCGCGGTGGCTACCGCGGACGTGACGACCGTGCTGCTTCGGCACCGCGCGACGACCGTGGCGGGTACCGGGGTCGCGACGACCGCAGCTCGGCACCGCGTGACGACCGTGGTGGGTACCGCGGCCGTGACGACCGTGGCAGCTCCGCTCCCCGCGACGACCGGCGCGACGACCGCGGCCGCGACGACCGCCGCACGCCGGACGGCCAGCAGAGCCGCGTCTGGCACAACGGCCGCCGCTACGTCGGCGGCACCACGAGCGTCCGCAACAGCGACCGCACCACGCCGAAGCCGAGCGGGCAGCGCGACGACCGGGGCAACCCGGCCGAGGGCACGCCCGAACGGCCGATCATCGAGGACTGGGACGCGGCGGACGGAACGGCGCCTGCCGGGGCCGAGCCGAGCCTCCAGGCAGAGGGTGAGCGCCTGCAGAAGGTGATCGCCGCTGCCGGCGTCGCATCCCGCCGGGTCGCGGAGAACCTGATCGTCGAGGGCCGCGTGACGGTCAACGGCGAGGTCGTGGACGCCCTCGGGCGTCGCGTCGACCCCGAGAAGGACGCGATCAGCGTCGACGGCGTGCCCGTGCAGATCGACTCGTCGCGGCGCTACATCGTGCTGAACAAGCCGACCGGTGTCGTCTCGAGCCTGCAGGACGAGCGCGGTCGCCGCGACCTGACCGAGTTCGTGGACCGCTACGAGGAGCGCCTGTTCAACGTCGGCCGTCTCGACACCGAGACCTCCGGGCTGCTCGTCCTGACGAACGACGGCGACCTGGCACACGTGCTGGCGCACCCGTCGTTCGGCGTGCAGAAGACGTACATCGCGAAGGTCCACGGCAACGTGAACCCTGCCGTCGTGCAGCGCCTGACCGAGGGCGTCGAGCTCGAGGACGGTCCGATCAAGGCCGACAAGGTGCGGTTGCTCGAGTCCTCGCGGGGTGAGTCGCTCGTCGAGATCACGCTGCACTCCGGCCGCAACCGCATCGTCCGTCGCATGCTCGAGGCCGTCGACCACCCGGTCCTCGAACTCGTCCGCCGGTCGTTCGGACCGCTGCACCTGGGCAGCCTGCCGCCGGGCAAGATGCGCGAGCTCGGCACGGTCGAGGTCGGCAAGCTGCTCAGCACCGTCCGTGACGCGAAGCCGTCCGCTCGTGACGACCGCGACGTCGCGCTCGACCAGGACGACGACGAGTACGAGGACGAGTCGGCGGACTGACCGACCCCGGGGCCCGGGCATCGACCGATGCCCGGGCCTCGATCGGTAGGCTTGCCCGGTGACCGACGTGACCCCGACCGACATCGACCGCCGTCTGCGCGGCCCGGTCCGGATCGTCGGTGCCGGGTTGCTCGGTGCCTCGATCGGTCTCGCCCTGCGTGAGAAGGGCGTCGACGTCGTCCTCGACGACGTCTCGCCCGCCGCGCTGGCGCTCGCCGTGGACTACGGTGCCGGGCGTCGACCGGCCGCCGGCGACCAGCCGGAGCTCATCGTCGTCGCGGTGCCGCCGGACGTCGTCGCGACGGTGGTCGAGCGTGAGCTCGCCGCCCATCCCGACGCCGTGGTGACCGACGTCGCCAGCGTGAAGTCCGGGCCGCTCGCAGCCCTGGTGGGGGCCGGGGCCGACGTCTCCCGCTACATCGGGTCGCACCCGATGGCCGGACGCGAGCGCAGCGGTCCGACCGCCGCCCGCGCCGACCTGTTCGTCGGTCGCCCGTGGGTGATCGCCGGGCACGACGGCATCACGTACCAGCGCGCCGCGGTGGTCGAGGACCTCGCGCTCGACGTCGGCGCCACCGTCGTGCCGATGGACCCCGAGTCGCACGACCTCGCCGTCGCGTACGTCTCGCACGCGCCGCAGCTCGTGTCCACGCTGATGGCCTCGCGCCTGCGGGACGCCCCCGACGGGTCGCTCGGCCTGGCCGGCGGCGGCGTGCGCGACGTCACCCGGATCGCCGCGAGCGACCCGGGGCTCTGGGTGCAGATCATCGGGGCGAACGCCGGGCACATCCGGCCGGTGCTCACCGACCTGCGCGACGACCTGTCCCGCGTGATCGACGCCCTCGGCGACCCGGACGGTGCCGGATCGCCGCGCACCATCGCAGAGACGATCGCCGACGGCAACCGCGGGGTCGAACGGCTCCCCGGCAAGCACGGCACCACCAAGCGCTTCGCCCAGGTGGTCGTCCTGGTCGACGACACCCCCGGGCAGATCGCCGCACTCCTGACGTTCATCGGGGAGATCGGCATCAACCTCGAGGACATGCGCCTCGAGCACTCACCGGGCGCACAGATCGGCATCGTCGAGGTGTCGGTGCTGCCCGAGCAGGAACAGCGACTCGTCGAGGAACTCGAGGGGCGCGGATGGAGGATCGCAGCAGCATGGGCCTGAACGACGACACGAACGCAGCGACGAACGACTCCGGTGTGACCGGCGGACCGGACGGGCCCGACACCGGCCTCCCGACCCCGGGCCAGGGCGGTGCCGGCGGCCCGCTCAGCGGCAGCGGCGACGGCGGCGCACTCGGGGGCCCGGCCGGCGGCCTCGGCGAACCCGGCGGGGAGCCCGGCTCGACCAGCGCCCCGATGCCGTCCGGCCTGGCCGACGGCGCCTACGTGGCGAAGATCGTCATCGCGGTCGACGGTCCCGCCGGCAGCGGCAAGTCGAGCGTCTCCCGTGCGGCCGCCCGCGCCCTGGGCTACGGCTACCAGGACACCGGCGCCGCCTACCGTGCACTCGCGTGGCACGCCCTGCAGCAGCAGGTCGACCTCGACGACGCCGCGGCGATCCTGGCGAGCTGGGACACCTTCGACTACGCCATCGGCACCGACCCCGACGACTACTACGTCAAGGTGGGGGAGACCGACGTGACCGAGGCCATCCGCACCCCCGACGTCACCGACGCGGTCGCCCACATCGCGAAGCTCCCGGACGTCCGGAAGCGGCTGGTCCAGCTGTTCCGCACCGTCATGCGGAAGACCGACGCCCCGGGCATCATCACCGAGGGCCGGGACATCACCACGGTCGTCGCACCCGACGCCGAGGTCCGGATCCTGCTGACGGCCGACGAGTCCGTTAGAATGGCCCGACGCTCGGCAGAGGTCACGACCCAGTCGGCCGCCGAGACCTCCGCAGCACTCGCTCGTCGCGACGCGGCGGACGCGAAGGTCGTCGACTTCATGAACGCCGCCGACGGCGTCACGACGCTCGACTCCACCGACCTCGACTTCGACCAGACCGTGCAGGCGGTCGTCGACCTGGCCCGCGCGGCCACGCACTGACGCACGACCGGACGGCCTCGGCCGCCTGGTCACACCACGGCCGGACCCCCGGCCCCGGCCGGCAACGGCCACCGACACCGCGGCCCCGGCCGCTCGCGAGGAACCCAAGATGGCTCAGCTGGACAACCCGGACAACGACGACTTCCCCCGGTACGACGACGCCCTCGGCGAGCGGCTCGCCGGACTCGACGAGGCCGAGGCCGAGCAGCGCGCGACCGCGCTCCGCGCCGGACTCGAGGAGTACGACCTCGAGGACGAGGACCTCGCCCTGCTCGAAGCCGGTCAGGTCGGCGAGGACGGCGTCCACTACCTGCCCGCCTACCCGGTGCTCGCGATCGTCGGCCGCCCGAACGTCGGCAAGTCCGCGCTCGTCAACCGCATCCTCGGTCGTCGTGAGGCCGTCGTGCAGGACGTCCCCGGCGTCACCCGCGACCGTGTCAGCTACAAGGCCGACTGGAACGACAAGCGCTTCACGCTCGTCGACACCGGCGGCTGGGAGCCCGGCGCCGAGGGCATCAACGCCTCCGTCGCCGCGCAGGCCGAGGTCGCGATCGACCTCGCCGACGCCGTGCTGTTCGTCGTGGACGTCACGGTCGGCATCACCGCCACCGACGAGCACGTCGTCAAGATGCTCCGCGGCACCGACCGCCCCGTCATCGTCGTCGCGAACAAGGCCGACGACGAGCGCCGTGAACTCGACGCCTACGAACTCTGGAACCTGGGTCTCGGCGAGCCGCACCCGGTGTCGGCCCTGCACGGCCGTGGCGTCGCGGACCTGCTCGACCTGATCATCAAGACGCTGCCCGACACCTCGGCCGTCGCCAAGCAAGAGGTCGGTGGCCCCCGCCGCGTGGCCATCCTCGGCCGCCCGAACGTCGGCAAGAGCTCGCTGCTCAACAAGGCCGCCGGTGAAGAGCGGGTCGTCGTGAACGACATCGCCGGCACCACCCGCGACCCGGTGGACGAGCAGATCGAGCTCGGCGGCAAGGTGTGGCGCTTCGTCGACACCGCCGGCATCCGGAAGCGCGTCCACATGCAGCAGGGCGCCGACTTCTACGCCTCGCTCCGCACCACGGCCGCGCTCGAGAAGGCCGAGGTCGCCGTCGTCGTCCTCGACGTCACCGAGCCGGTGTCCGTGCAGGACCTCCGAATCATCGACCTCGTCCTCGAGTCCGGCCGTGCCCTCGTGCTGGCCTACAACAAGTGGGACCTGCTCGACGACGAGCGACGCCGCTACCTGGAGCGCGAGATCGAGCAGGACCTGGCGCACGTCGCCTGGGCCCCGCGCGTGAACATCTCCGCCCGCACCGGCCGCCACCTCGAGAAGCTCGTGCCGGCGCTCGAGACCGCCCTCGAGTCGTGGGACACCCGCATCCCGACCGGCAAGGTCAACGCCTTCATCGCCGAGCTCGTGCAGGAACACCCCCACCCCGTGCGCGGCGGCAAGCAGCCCCGCATCCTGTTCGGGACCCAGGCGTCGAGCCAGCCGCCGACCTTCGTGCTCTTCACGTCGGCGTTCCTCGACCCGCAGTACCGACGCTTTATCACGCGTCGACTCCGCGAGGTCTGGGGCTTCTCCGGCACGCCGATCAACGTCAACATGCGGGTGCGCGAGCGCCGGAAGCGCTGAGCCCTCCCACCCGTCACGCAGAACGCGCCTCGATCCGTCGGGGCGCGTTCTGCGTTCGCGTCCGGCCTGGAGGCCCGGAACCGGTCCGGCACGCCGGTGCGGCATCATGGGGGCGTGGGTACCGGGCCGTGGGCAGCGGACCGACGTCGGTTCGCCCTGGTGGGTGTCCTCGTCGGTGTGGCCGTCGTGGGTTCGGTGTCCCTGTGGACGATCTCGCACGCACCGGACGACGGCGACTCGGTCACCCGTGCCGACTCTGTGCCCTCCGAGCCGGCGCAGTCGCCCGACGTCCGACTGCCGCCGTCCAACGGCCTCGAGGAACCGATCGAGCCCGAACCCGTCCGGCCGGTCGACGGTTCGCCCATCGACCCGTGGTGGCGCCGCGTCCCGCCGGTCTCCGGTGACATCGTCGGCATCGGGGCCGCGGCCTCCGGGCACGTCCGGATCGCCGGGAACACGGGCGACGAGACCCTCGCGGTGGAGATCGACCACCTGGAGACCGGTGGGGACGGCCCGGTCGACGTCGTGCTGTCCGCGGGGACGGTGCGCGGTGGCTCGAAGCCGGTGTGGACGCCCGCCGGGGAGTCCTACGACCTGTTCCAGGCCGCCGGGGTCGAACAGGGGCTGACCGTCGTGCTCAGCGATCCGTGGTCACTGCCCGACGAGGTCCGTTCCCTGGTCCTGCTCGACGCCGACACCGGGACCGTGCTGGGTGGCGCGGCACTCGTCCCGTCGGACTGAGCGGGGCGCGGGTGGGCGGGGTTGGGGTTGGGGCGCGTTGCGCCGACGCAGAACGACGGTGTCGTGGTCGTCCGACGTCGACAGTGTCGTTCCGCATCGGTGCTCGTGGCTGTGCCGCGTCCGCCGCCACCGCCGGGATGGGGCACGATGTACTGGTGACGCAGCAGAACGACGGACTCGGTGTGCTCGCCGACCGCGTGTGGTGCCGTCTTCGGCTCGACCGGTTGGCCGGAGGTCGGCAGTCCGGGTACGTGATCCGCGAGGACATGCTCGAACACCCCGACACCGTCCGCTCGTTCCGGTGGATCCGGTGGCTGCTCGTCGCGGAGACCGTCGTCGGGCTCACCGCCATCGTGGTCGCCGTGCTGCTGACCCGCTCGGGGGACACCCTGTCGTGGGCAGTGTGGTTCCGCTCCACCGTGGTGCTGCTCATCACCCTGACGCTCTACGTGTTCGCCTGGCGGGCACAGCTCGGGTACTACTGGGCGTACCAGCGGCTGCGGTTGTTCAGCCGGATCTTCCCGATCGTGACGCTGATCGTCGCGGCGATCCCCGGGCTCTACCCGTTTTGGATGGTCATCGAGCAGATCCTGTTCTCGGTGCTCATGGTCGGCATCGGCGACGTGCTGACGAGCGACCACATGCGGGCGACGTTCCCGAAGCCCGCGCGGCGGTAGAGCTCCGGCGGCCGGCTTCGGACCGGATCTGCGACAGAACACGCGTCGATCGACACGTGGACTGTCGCAAAACAGATGTGGGGGCGGCGCGAGCGGGCTAGGCGACCGTGGCCAGCGCGAACGGGAGCACGGCGGAGGCGCCGGCGCGCCGGAGCTCCCGACCGGCGACGGTCATCGTCCACCGGCTGTCGACCAGGTCGTCGACGAGCAGCACCGGGCCCTCGTGTGCCTGCAGGGCGGTGGCGAGCGACGGATCGACCACGAAGGTGTCCCACACGCCGGACAACCGGTAGGCGCTGTTCGTCGCACCGTCGCCGCGAGGGGTCCCGCCGGCACGGCCGAGCGTGCCGAGGAACTGCAACCGCCCGATCGTGGACAGCGCCTGGGCGAGGGACCCCACCAGTTCGGGCCGTGACCGCGAGGACATCGCCACGACGCCGGTCGGCCGGGTCTCCCACGGCCAGTCCTTGAGTGCCCGGACACAACCGTCGACGAGCTCGCGCGAGATCGGGGCATCGGGCGTGGACGGCGAGAACAGTGCACGCAGAGGGCCACCCCAGCCGAGGTCGGTCAGACGCGCCACCGCACGGCCGGGCTGCACGAGCTCGTCCGGGCCGATCTTGCCCCGCACCGAGACGCCGAGCGACGACATCCCCGAGGGCCACTGGGCACGCGGGGCGATCTCGACGCCGACCTTGTCGAGTGCGGCCGCGGCTCCGGACGAGTCGGTGTCGGACACGGCGGTCGGGAACCAGGCCCCGGCACAGTTGTCGCACCGGCCGCAGGGCTCGGCCGAGGGGTCGTCGAGGTCCTGCTGCAGCAGCTGCATGCGGCAGGCCGAGGTGGACTCGTAGTCGAGCATCGACGCGGCCTCGGCAGCACGGGCCGCGGCGACCCGCTCGTACCGGGGCGCGTCGTACTCCCACGGCTGCCCGGTCGACACCCAGCCGCCGGTGACGCGTCGGACGGCGCCGTCGACGTCGAGCACCTTGAGCAGGAGTTCGAGGGTGGAGCGCTTGATGTCGACCAGGCCCTCGAGCGCAACGGTCGACATCGCGGTGTCGGTGGACAGGGCGCCGAGCACGGCGGCGGCGCGGGCTTCGGTCGGCATCGAGGCGCTGGCGAAGTACTGCCAGATCTCGCGGTCCTCACGCCCGGGCAGGAGCAGGACGTCGGCGTTGTCGGTCGCACGACCCGCACGACCGATCTGCTGGTAGTAGGCGACGGGCGACGAGGGTGCTCCGACGTGCACGACGAACCCGAGGTCGGGCTTGTCGAACCCCATGCCGAGCGCACTCGTGGCGACCAGGGCCTTCAGCTCGTTGCCCTTGAGCTGCTGTTCGAGCTGTTCGCGCTCGTCGGTGTCGGTGCGCCCCGTGTAGGCGCGGACGGCGTACCCGTTGTCGCGCAGCAGCCGGGCGATGTCCTCGGCCGCCGAGACGGTGAGCGTGTAGATGATGCCGCTGCCGGGCAGGTCACCCAGGTGCGCGAGGAGCCACCCCAACCGCTGCCGGGCATCGGGCAGCGTCAGGACGCCGAGGCGCAGGGATTTGCGAGCCAGGGACCCACGGATGGTGAACACCGGGTCGGCCGGACCGGCGGTGAGCTGTTCGGCGACGTCCTCGACCACGCGCTCGTTCGCCGTCGCGGTGGTCGCCAGGACGGGGACGCCGTGGGGGAGCGACCGGATGAGCTCGGCCAGTCGGCGGTAGTCCGGCCGGAAGTCGTGGCCCCAGTCCGAGATGCAGTGCGCTTCGTCGACCACGAGCATGCCCATCCGGGCGATCAGGGTCGGCATCTGCTCGTCGCGGAACTTCGGGTTGTTCAGGCGCTCGGGGGAGACGAGGAGCACGTCGACCTCGTCACGGGCGAGGGCTGCCTGGGTCTCGCCCCACTCGTGGGCGTTCGCGGAGTTGATCGACACCGCGCGGACCCCGGCCCGCGCGGCGGCGGCGACCTGGTCGCGCATCAGGGCGAGCAGCGGCGACACCAGCACCGTCGGGCCGCCCCCGCGTCGGCGCAGCAGCAGCGTCGCGAGGAAGTACACCGCGGACTTGCCCCACCCGGTGCGCTGCACGACCAGGGCGCGCTGCCGGTGCTCGACCAGCGCCGAGATGGCCTCGAGCTGGCCGGGGTGGAACACCGCGTCGGGGCGCCCCGTGAGCGCAGCGAGCGCCTGCTGCGCCTCGGCGGCGATGTCTGCAGAAGGCGGGGCGGTGGTTTCCATGCCCCCATGCTGTCAGCACCGACCGACGTAACGCAGGTCGCGCCTCCAGGCTGTGGAGAAGCTCCCTACTGGTAGGTGACCAACGACGGTGTCGGCTGCACGTCCTGCATGGTCTGCGCGGGCGTCAGCATGGGCGTGTCCTCGTCGTAGAAGTTCTTCCAGCCCCAGTGCAACCCCTCCGGCGCGCCCTGGTGCAGTGCCTTCCACGTCGCCTGCTTGGCCGGCTGCGACCCCTGCCCGTCGACGTGCACGAGCATGTCGAGCTCCGGGTGGGTCTGCAGCGCTGAGCGGTCCTGGATCATCGACAGCCGGAACTGGTGCAGCACCAGGGCCTTCGGCGGCAGCCCCTCCTTCTGCACGAGCGCAGCCAGCCACGAGGAGACCTCGTTCACCTCGGACGCCGAGACACTCCCGATCTGCTCGAGCGGCACCTGGTCCTTCGTCAGCCGCCACTCCGGGTCGAGCGCCAGCCAGACGCCCGGCTTCTTCAGCAGCGACTCGTACTTCTTGGCCTGCGACAGGAAGTCCGACCGCCCGGGCTGCAGGTCGATGATGACCGGCATGTCCGCGTCGTGGGCGGCCTCGACGTAGGGCTCGAGCGTCGACACCGGCAGCTCGGTCGAGTAGTCGCCGTCGGCTCCGGCGTCCCCGGCGGCGACGGTCGCGATGACCTCCATCGCGGGCGTCACGAGCTCGTCGGACTCCGCCCGGTACGGCTTCGCGACCTGCTCGGCACGCTGCACGGTCTCCTTCGGCCCCTGCTCGCCGAGCACGCCCAGCGCCGGCGCCCCGGGAGCCCCGTACAGCGCGACGTACCGGTGCCCGTCGAACGGTCGCTGGCCGCCGTTCCGCAGCTGGAACCCGCCCTCGGCAGCCCGGACCGTCCACTCCGGGTCCGGGAGGGCCTCGAACGCCGCACCGACCAGGACGGTCGGGTGCTTCGCCCGTTCGTGCAGCGCCGTCACCACGTCGGGTGCGGCAGCCGGGTCGGTCACGCCCTCCGGCATGGTCACGACGCGAGCGCCGGCGGCCTTCGCGGTCGCCACGGCAGCAGCGTCCGCACTCGCGTCCGCCACCACCACCGTCGCCTGCCGGGAGGCCCGGGTCGACTCCGGCGCGTCACCACCGTCCGGCGCCTGCCGCTGTTCGACGTCCGTGTCGACCGACACGTCGCCCTCGGCCTGGTACCAGTCGGCGCCGAGCCGGTCGAGTTCGCGGGCGACGGAAGCGCTCGTGTCCTTGGCCGTCAGCAGCACCGGGACGTGGGCGCTCGCCGCAGCCTTCGCCGCATCGTGGATGCCGTCGGTGTCGCCGGCCCGGGCGACGACCGCTCCCGGGGCACTCGCGAACAGCGCCTTGCTGACGCGGACCGAGCGGGCTGCGGCGTCCGAGGCATCGGCCACCGTGACGGTGTCGGCCGAGGCCTTCGCCAGGGTCGGGCGGCTCGTGTCCGGTCCGCTCGACGTGCACCCGGCGGCTCCGAGCAGCAGCCCGGAGACCGCGATCGCGATCAGGAGACGAGGGGTGGAACGAGAACGCATCGAGCCACCATACGAGCCAGACGGAGAGGTCCCTGGGAATCCGACGGGTGTCGTCTCGTAGAAGGGAGGCATGCCCCACCACCCCGACGACCGCCCGCTCATCGGACCGGTCCGGTCGCCCGAGGTGCACTGCATGACGCTCAACGTGCGTCGCCGCGTGCCGCGACAGCCGGCCCACCCGGATGCCTGGGATCGTCGCCGAGAGGCCGTGCTCGCGCTCGTCACGTCCGAAGCGCCGACCGTCCTCGCCGTCCAGGAGGCCCTGCCCGCGCAGGCAGACGACTTGACGTCCGGCCTCGGGTCGGGTTGGGAGCCCGTCCTGGCCGGGCGAGGAGCGCGTGGCGGTGGCGAACAGGTCGGCCTGTTCCTCGACCGCTCCCGCCTCGACGTCGTCGAGCGCCGTACCTGGGCGCTCTCCCGGACGCCGCACCGCCCCGGCTCGCGGTCGTGGGCGACGTCCTTCTCCCGGCACGCCGTCGGAGCCGTCGTCGACGACCGCGCGACGGGCATCCGGTTCCTGGCGATCGCCACCCACCTCGACGTCGCCTCGCCGTGGGCCCGGCTGCGGTCCGCCGAACTGCTCGGCCGGATCGTCCGGCAGCGCGGCCTGCCCGCCGTGGTCATGGCCGACTGGAACAGCCCCGCCGGTTCCGCACCTTGGCGAGCCCTGGCGGAGGCGGGTGTCGAGGACAGCTGGGGGCGGGCCTCCAGACAGGTGGGTGAGCCCTACGGGACGTACCCGCACTACGGGAGTCCGCGCGTTGGTGGCCGGCGGATCGACGGGGTGCTCGTGACCTCCGATGTGGAGGTGGAGCGCGTCGCGGTCGACGTGCGGCGGCCGGGCGGCGTGTGGCCGTCCGACCACGCCGCCGTGCACGCGGTCGTTCGGTGGGCGTCGTGATCGCCACGCTCGGACCGACGTTCCTGCGGCCGCGGTTCCTGGTGGCCGACGTGGTGCGGGCGCTGACGCTCGTGAGCGTCGTCGTGGCGACTGTCGGGTGGGGCGGGACGGCGTTCCCGGTCATGGCACTGGCGCTGCTCGGGGTCGTGGTGCCGCGGATGCTCGGGCTGCGGCCCGCCTTCGACGTGGCGGTGTGCGTGCTCGTGCTCCTCGCCGGGTGGTCGAGCGTGCTCGAGTGGTACACGACGGTCTTCCTGTGGGACAAGTTCATGCACGTCGTGCTGACGGGGCTGCTCGCGGCGGTGCTCTACGTCATCGGTGCCGACCTGCGTGCTGTGCCGGCGCCGCACGCCGAGCGCCGGGTGGTCGTCGCGGTGCTCGCGCTGTGTGCGGGACTCGCGGTCGGGGCGGTCTGGGAGATGGGGGAGTGGCTCGGGCACAACTTCGTCGACTCGAAGATCTTCGTCGGGTACGACGACACGATCGGGGACCTGGCGGCGGACGGGTCCGGCGGGTTGCTCGTCGGGCTCGGGTTGCCGTGGTTGGCAGCGCGGCGCGAGGTGGTGCGGCCGGGCTGAGCGTGTCGTTCGGGTCGTGTTGCTCCGACTCGCCGTGGCACGGAGGGGGTCTGACGTCCGCTATGCTGGACCGGTCGCTCGCGCTCCGGTCGGACGTGGGCGAGGATCCTCCCGGATCCTGAGTTCTCCGGAACTCGCGGGCTGTGGCGCAGCTTGGTAGCGCACTTG
This sequence comes from Curtobacterium sp. ME-Dv--P-122a, assembly GCF_030209645.1. NCBI lineage: Bacteria > Bacillati > Actinomycetota > Actinomycetes > Micrococcales > Microbacteriaceae > Curtobacterium > Curtobacterium sp. ME-Dv--P-122a. The sequence continues at coordinate 79,347 of NZ_JARVRO010000015.1, read as the reverse complement.
ACTGGGGGTCAAGGGGTCGCAGGTTCAAATCCTGTCAGCCCGACCGAAACGTGTCTGACACGACGACAGAAGCCCACCGAGGGTCTCGGTGGGCTTCTTCGTTCCTGTGCCTGTCGTGGGGTCGTCCGCATAGGGCTGCTTCATGGCGACGTTCAGCGGACCACCTATGTGCGACACGAGTCTGCTCGCGGATCGTCCGGGTCGAGCCCGAGTCCGAGTCGGACACCGAGGTCCGGAGGAGGACCGGCTACCGGCTATCGGCCAGCGGAACGCAGTTTGCCAGTACACAGCGAACAACCATCAAGGCGGCAAAGCTGGAGATTCGTCCCCGGCCAACGGGTGTGCGGGAAGTGTCGTTGACGCCGGCAAAATCTGACGACGCTCAGGCAGCGAACGTTGCCCAAATCAACCCTCCGGTGCAGAGCACCAGGCCTACCGTTGCGACGACGAGCGCCCAGGAGGATCGGCGCAAGCGATCCGCAGCTAATCGGTCTGCTTTGGCTCTCTGCTCGATGACCCAAATGTCCAGGGTCTGCTGAGCACCCCACGACACGTGGGGCCACCAACCTCTCGCAAGACGTTCTCAATCCTGCGGAGGTCATCGGCGGATGGGGTAGGAACTTCGTGCGCGTTACCGATTGCCTTCATATCTCATAGGATGCCGTCTTCCTTTCCCTCAGCGGTAGATCCGGGTCAGGCCCGAACGCACACGCTCACCCGGCTAGTCAACAAGCCCCGCAAGCCGACGGGTTCGGGTCGTACTGCCCCCTCGATCGAGCGCCAACATACATCGGAGACAAGGGGAAGATCGAAGTTCAGTAGCTGATCGTCTGTCACAATCGAGGGATGGCAACGCTTTCCTCGTGGACGACTTCCACGCGCGAGCCGCTGAGGCGACACGCGATGGTGCACTTGGCTGCCCCGCCAGCGACCATCGGGTCGGGGGTCGACTGGGCTGCGTCACAGATTCCGAACCAGTACACAGGTCCAGACCGCGTCGCAGCGATCCTCGCTGATCTGGGTAAGCCTGCTGCGGGCGAATACTTGGAAGGGAAGCTCCCTACAAGCAAGCGCACCCGCTCGGGCGACCTCGGAGAGATCATTGGAGCGGAGTACGCGACGGTTGAGCTGGGCTTTCGAGTCGTGGAACGCCTGCGGTGGAAGGATCACCGTGAGATGTCGATGCGTGGCGATGACCTAGTCGGGGTGCGCGCGGCCGCCAACGGGTCTCTCGAATTACTGAAAGGCGAAGCCAAGAGCCGCGCAAAACTTGGAACGTCGACGGTCTCAGACGCGGACCTCGCGCTCAGACGCGATCGGGGACGCCCATCGCCCCACGCTCTCAGCTTCGTTGCTGACCGACTCCACGACCTCGGTGAGCATGCGTTGGCGAACCTAGTCGACGACGCTCAACTGGCTACTGGGATCAGCCAACGGCAGGTGGTGCAACTGCTTTTCACCTTCACAGGCAACGACCCACGCAACCTGCTCCGGACAAATACGTCTGCATAGCGGGGCGGCGTAAAGCGCCTCGCCGTGGGTTTGCAGGTCTTAGGGCATCAAGCGTTCATAGCGAACGTCTACTCGAAAGCGATCGCCAATGCCTCAGACAGTTGAGGAAATTGAAGCCGCGGTCGAGGAGGCGACTACCCCCGGCTTTCGCGAACAGCTTCTGGCGCGAGGCGAAGCCAGATCGATGATCTGGCGTGATGGCGTCCTGCCTGAGGACGCGCCCGCATTCGATCAGCTGCTGAGCTACGACCTACTCTCCTACGGCTATTCGCTCCTAAGCCTGGGACTACGTCTCGTAGAGGCGAGTGGGTCGCAAAGCATCGCCCAACGCGCCTTCGAGGGCGCAGCCGCAGCCATCGAATCAGTCATCGCCAGAGGGCCCGCCTCGCGCGACCGGGGCTTTCACCGTGTCGTCGCGGCAGCCTCCTACCACCTCGGCAGCTACTCCGCGAGGGCATATTCGCTGCTTCAGACAGCGCTCGATTCCGGTGAAGTCACAATCGGCGAGCGATCCCTTATACACATCATTCGCAGAGAACTCGACACCCTGGCCGCGCTCATCCTGCGCCACCGCGACGAGGACGCGGCAGCAGACGCCAACCTGGTTGAAACCCTGCGCGGGCTCCTGGAGCCGACGAGCGATGAGGACCAGGACGACGACGCCGGCGACGCCGATGTGATCGACGTCGTCGACCTTGCACTGACGGACGCGTTCGTCGGTGCGCTCAGCATGGCGCTGCTTGCGTTCGAACGGGGCGAGCAAGCGCTGCTGGATGAGGCCCTGAGCACACTGCGGGTCGGTCTAGGAGCCGCCAAGGAGCTGAACATGGTTCCGCAGTGGTGGTGCCATCGACTTGCGATTCACCTACTCCGCGGCCTTTGGGAGGCCAGTTTCCACCGCCTGCTCCCGGACGGCCCCATCGACGGCGATGGTGGCGACTGGTCACGACTGCGTGCGACTTTCATCGCATCCCTCTTCCGGAGGCGACGCTCGGAGCTCGACCTGTGGCCGTCGCAGCTCGCCGCCGCAGAGCGGGTGCTGAACACCAATGAGAATCTGGTGTTGTCACTCCCGACGAGCGCCGGCAAGACCCGGATTGCCGAAATTTGCATCCTCGCGTGCCTAGCGGAGGGCCGGCGAGTTGTGTTCGTAACTCCTTTGCGGGCGCTCTCAGCTCAGACTGAAACGGCCCTGCAACGCACCTTCACCCCGCTAGGGAAGACCGTCACATCCCTCTACGGCGCGATCGGGGCCAGCAGCGCCGACGAGGATTTGCTGCGAGAGAGGGACATCGTCGTTGCCACTCCCGAGAAGCTCGACTTCGCCCTGCGCAACGACCCAACTCTCCTCGACGACGTAGGGCTTGTCGTCCTCGATGAGGGGCACATGATCGGGGCGGATGAACGTGAGGTTCGATACGAAGTTCAGGTACAGCGACTGCTGCGCCGTGAGGATGCGGCCAACAGACGAATCATCTGCCTCTCGGCGATCCTGCCCGACGGAGACGAAGTCGAGGACTTCGTCAACTGGCTCACCGATGACCAGCCCGACGGTCTCATCGCCAATTCGTGGCGGCCGACGAAGCTGCGCTATGGCGAAGTGATTTGGCAAGGCGACCGAGCCCGCCTGAGCATCATCGTGGGAGACGAGGAGCCCTTCGTGCCTCGGTTCTTCGAGCCCTTCGTTCCACCGATTGGTCGTAGGACGACGCCCTTTCCCAAGGATCAGCAGGAGCTGACGCTGGCTACCGCCTGGCGGCTCGTCGACGACGGGCAAAGCGTCCTGATCTTTTGCCCACAAAAGTCATCGGTAAATGCCTTTGCAAAAGTCATCATCGACCTACACGCGCGAGGAGCACTTGGGAGTGTCTTCGAAGGAGATCCGGGCGACCTCGCGTCGGCCATCACAATCGGAGAGGAGTGGTTGGGTCGAGACCACTCGATCCTCGCCTGTCTAAAACTCGGCGTGGCGATTCATCACGGATCGTTGCCAGCAGCATACCGACGAGAGGTTGAAAGGCTGCTACAGCGAGGAGTGCTTAAGATCACGGTCTCTTCACCGACTCTCGCTCAGGGACTCAATCTCTCAGCCAGCGCGCTCGTAATGTACAGCCTCTGGCGCAACGGGGAACTGATCAAGGCGTCTGAGTTCCGCAACGTCGTCGGCAGAGCCGGCCGGGCGTTCGTGGACTCCGTCGGACTCGTCGTCCATCCAATCTTCACAGACGAGACCCGGAGGAGGCGGAAGTGGAAGCAGCTGGTCGAGGACACTGCTCTGCGCGACATGGAGAGCGGCCTACTGCAACTGATGGTGAACCTGTTCGTCCGGATACAGCACAAGCACGGTCTCCCGGACCTGGACGCGCTGTTGGAATACGTCGCCGGCGTAGCGGCGTGGGATTACCCAGAAGTTGTGGACGAGAGCGTGAAGGAAGCCGAGCAGTCCCGAACTGCATGGCGCTCGCAGCTCGCTAGCCTCGACAACGCCCTCCTCAGTCTGCTCAACGATTCCGCGGTTGCGGAGGATGGACTCGAGGGGGCTCTCGATGACGTTCTCGCTTCGTCTCTATGGAACCGGAGCTTGGCTCGACGGCAGGAGCCAATTCAGACAGCGCTTCGAGCAGGCCTGACCGCGCGTGCACGCTTCCTCTGGAGCCAGTCAACCGCGGCACAGCGCCGAGGCTACTTCCTTGCTGGGGTCGGTCTCGAGACCGGACGCCAACTCGACGAGCACGCCACCATTCTGGAGCAGTACCTGCGCGACGCAGACGAAGGCATCCGAATCAGCGAGCCTGGTGCAGCAATCGATGCCCTAACGAGCTTCGCCAGGATCGCCTTCGGCATCCACCCATTCGCACCCCGCGCTCTTCCTCCACGTTGGGAAGGCGTCCTCGCTGGTTGGCTTCGCGGTGAGGACCCCTCGCAGATAGCGGGAGAGGAGGTCACGGACACCCTCGAATTCATTGAGAACTCGCTGGCCTACAGGCTGCCATGGGCGCTGGAAGCGGTGAGGGTCCGAGCGACCGCCCATGAAACGCCTATCGGCGATCTTTGGGCGCTCCTCATCGACGAACACGGACTCGCAGTTGCAGCGCTAGAGCCAGGCACGCTGAACCGCTCCGCCGCGCTGCTCATGCAGGCCGGATTCGCTTCCCGAGCCGGTGCTCTCGCCGCGGTCACGAGCGAAGGCGGCACCTTCACGACGGTGTCGGAGCTTCACCAGTGGATGAACTCGGAAGAGGTCCAGCGACGCGCAGACGACACGCACTGGCCGACTGTCTCATCTCACGATCTCTGGGTCGATTTTATCGGCAGTAGCACTGCGATACCGGAGAGAACCTGGATCAGCACGGTCGAAAATGCCGCGGTGACGTGGCTCCCCAGTCATCAACCGAGCAGTGGGACGCCATACCGGGCTTTGTCCCTCGCAAACGGGGAGACCATTCTCCAGGTCGCTGACGGTCGACGGGTCGGTCTGCTCGAGAAACCGCTCAATCCAAATCGGCGCGGCTTGCTCACTGTCACCGGGTCTAGCACTGCAAACGTCGTCGAACTTCGATATCAAGGCCCATCTGACCTTCACACATAGCGGTGTGACCTCTTGTTCTAACTGCGACGACGCACAGACGCCTACGAGGAGCCCGATCTGTTGAGTGAGGCCGGGTCGACGACCTGCCCGACAATCCCGAGGTGCCCCACCCCTGTTCGGCATCGCCTGCGGCGTAGTGCTCAACCAGGCTCGGGGCGCACGCCGGAGGTGGGAGCTGGCTGATCGCCTCCGCGGGCAAGCAAGACCTCGTGCCGGCCACAACGCCACCGGCCGACGAACATACCGCCGTCCGGGACGCCGTCGCACCTGGTGGAAGAGGCCGGAGGGCACCTGGGGACCGGTTTCCTCAGCACGCCTTCGCTGCTGTTTGTCCTGGCGGACAACGGTCGGGCTGACGTCGCGGCTCGCATCCTGCTGCAGACGACAACGCCATCGTGGATCTCTCAGATCGAACGTGGCGCCACTACGAGACATGGAAGGGGCACAACCGGAAGGGTGAGCCGCGCGACAGCCACAACCACTATGCCTACGGCGCTGTAGTCAACTTCCTCATCGAACGCCTTGTAGGCATCGCACCGAGCGAACCGGGCTTCGGCAGCATCGACATCCGTCCGACCCTCCTTCCCGGCATCAACCACGCAAAGGCAGCCGTCGGCACTCCGTTCGGGCCCGTCTCGTCCGGGTGGGAAGTCGACGGCGACAGCCTGCTGGCACGTGTCACCGTTCCGGAAGGAACAACGGCGCATCTGCAGTTGGGTAACGTCCAGGAGTCCCTCGAGCCGGGGACGGTGAGACCTCGCCAACGACGACGGTTGGGTCACCGACGTCCTGGCCCGTGGAAATGATCGAGCCATCGAGCTTGCGAAGCCACACTCTCGGAAGTGCGTGCAGCGATGGGGAGGAGTCACGCCAGCCGGGTGCCGCCATCAGCCCGACCATGACAGCATCTCCGGCGCCCGCTGACCGCTTCACTCAGGTCGAGGGAAGCTCTGTTGAACCTGGGGTAGCGGAAGCAGCGCTTGTGGCTACGCGGAGCGCCCGCTCAAACTCGGTTGCGGGAGCTTTCGCTCGCCACCTTACGACAGCGGTCGCGAGGACGCCGCACCCGTGCACGAGCTGCTCACCATGCGCCTGCGCGATCACGTCCCATGCGTCAGAGATCTGTTGGATAGGGGCTTGGTCGGTGGAGCGGGCACGCAGTTTGACCATCTCGATTGCGATCGACACTCGCCCAACATGCGGGTGAGGAGGCGGCCGGTCACCGCGGGCCCAGTTCGTCAACGACGATGTCTTTTGCCAAGCGTCCGTGTCAGCGGCGAGTTCGTCGATCCGCTGCAGCAGACGTTCGACGCTCGTGTCGAAGCCATCAGCGGTCGCAGCGCGCCGCTCAAGACGAAACGCGACCCATACGCCGAAGATGCCGATACCTGCGCCACAGACCGTCGCGAGCAATTGCGGGATGAACGTAGACCAGAACTCCACCCGACGAGGATAGGTGTCGCGGATCGTGACGAAGCAGAACTCGGACGCCCCCTCCGAGCAGTACGGCTAGCATGAGCGGCGTGCCGGACGAGAACCCCTCAGACCTCCGCCGCGTGCGGTTGCGGGGTGAACGGTTCGATGGGGGCCGGCTTCCGATCGCTTCGCTCGTCGAACTGCAGAAGTACCAGCAGATTGTCCAGATCGCGGCCGAGGCCGACTGGCGACGCGAGCATCCCGGAGAAGACCTCCCCGAGGACTTCGCAGAGAGCGTCGCCTTGGCGATCGAGCGCATCGAGGACGGCAGCGCTGATGTCTTCCTCGCGTACGAGCAGCAGCACGCGTACGTCCAGTATCAGGAGGACGCCCAGGAGGCTGCTGATGCGTTCCTCGCGGCTGCGTACTCCGACGCGCCACTACCGGCGCCGCCGCTGCTTGACCAGGCCGCGGACCGAGAATTCCGGGAAGCTCTTTCAAGCCTCGGCGCGAGTCTCCAGCCCGATCAGAGCATCGAGTTCTACCCGGTGTCGACACCGTCAGTGCCGATCACGATCTCCGTTGAAACGCGGGGCGCCGCCATAGAGAAGCTCCATCGGATGGAAGACTTTCTTGTCAGCGCCGACCAAGCACCGGTCGAGGGCGGGCTGCAGACGGTCGAAGCGAGCGTTGTCGGCCATGTCACAGCCATCAACGCTGCTCGGAAAGCGTTCGAGCTCACGCTTGACGGCGGGACGGTGCTGCCTGGCGTGTACCAGTCGGCTGACCTCCTCGAGGACCTCCGAGCGGTCGTCGACGATGCGGCGAACGGCCCGCTGACCCGCATCATCGGTGACCTACGGATGAGGAACGGCGAACCCTGGCGTTTCCGCCCGGCCACGGCGGTTGAACGCGTCCAGTTTGACGACACCGCATGGGGTCATCGCCTCACCCAGTTCGCTTCGCTTCGGCCCGGCTGGGATGGCGCTGACGCGGTTCAGATCTCCTCGGTCGCGCTCGACGGTGCGCAGACGCTGTTGCGCCGCATTGATGACGCGCGCCTTGATAGGCCCGGGGTGTTCCCCACCGAGGAAGGCGGGGTGCTCGCCGAGTGGGGTTCATCTGCCGCGGTGTCGAGCGTCGAAGTACTTCCGGATGGCTCGTTTGAGCTCTTCGCCGTGCAGCGCGGGGTACGCACCGGTGTGCACCGAGTGACGATCAACTTGGCGGAGGCATTCCAGTTCGTCCAGGAGTTGCACTCATGATCGGGACGGCTGTAGAGCTGCTCGATGGCGAGCAACTCATGAGCGACGCAGACGAGTTGGCGTATCGGCAGATCGCGCCCTACATGCTCGTCGACGACGGGCGGATCGCCACGTCAGCATTCGGCCCGAACTCCTCCGACCACAACATGCCCTCCTACTCACGTTCCTCGATCGTCACCGCGCAAGCGGCGCGAGACTGGTTCGACCAGAACGCTGCGAGCGAGTCACAGGGCGTGTGGGGCGTCACCGTTGGGGAAGTCATCGCAGCTAATCGTCATGTGGTCGACGACTCCGCGTGCGCCCTGCCTGCCGGCACGGTACGAGCTCCTGGCCACTGCTTCGTCGACTTCCGCGGACTGACGAAGCCGGAGCGCAAAGAACTCCGTGCGCAGCTCTACATGCGCGCCATCGAACGGGGCGAGATCCCGACGGAACGCACACCGGAGATGAATCAGCTCTTCTAAGCCCTCATCCGCGCTGAACGCTGCGGCTCAGCCGGTGGATTAGTCGCTGTCGAGGCCGGAACGCGCGCCCACGTCACTCCCGCGGCGATCACCCTCGCAACCCGCTTATCGCGGCAGCGGTTGCCCAATGACGCGCAACCTGGCAACTAGGACGGTACGCTCGTTTCTATGAGCGAAAAGCGGCGACGGCGGGAAATCTACCCCTCGGCGTCCGGGCGGCGGGTGGTGGACAGCCTGACGTGGCCCGTCGCGATCCGTCTTCCAGCGCGAGCGAGTGTCTGGTCCCATGAAACTTCACGGCGGCTCATTGTTCGAATGTCGAGACCTGCAGCGACGGCGTGGCTCCTGATGGACCTTCACACCCGTGAACGGTTGCTGCAGGTGAATGGAGTCGGACCCGGCGGCCGTCACCTGGTGGTCGCCCTTCGTCGGCTCGCACATGATCGAGATCAGTTCGATCTCACCAAGCCCATGGCACGTATCGCCATACGCACGCCGATCGAGCCATCGGAGGCCGCGTCCTGGTCTGCCCTGCAAAGCATGGCCATGGCGTCGAGTGCGGAGTGGTTCACTCCGGTGCCGCTCATCGACACCCGACAAGAGCTCCGGCGCGTGCGGGACATACTCAAATGGCAGCAAATCCGTCGTGGTCGACTTCGACGCTTGCGTTAGGGGCGTCGCGGCCAGAGCTCACAACCTAGACCCGCTTCCAAGCGGGCGATGGTCGCCAGGTCAGGCCACGCCTTGCCCGCCAACACGGTGAGCAGCGTGACGTTGCCGATTCCGACACGTGCCGCAACCGACCGGATGCTCTGCCCGTCCATCGCAGCGCGCACATTCAGCACGAAGAGACGCGCGACCTCCGCGACCGGGTCATTCGCAGGCACTTCCGGCCACGGTTCGCCAGCGAGTTGCGCTGGAACCAATCGTGACGGTCGACCCATGAACCCAGCGTACGGGGGCTAACCGCGGACTTCGGACCAGCAATGGCCCAAAGACACGACCTGTCGACACGCCGTCAGTAGACATGCCCAACAGTCAAGTGCTCGTTACTTTGAGCATATGGGCACTGATGAGCAGGAGGCGCGCTCGTACCGAGCGCGCATCGACCCAAACCATTGGGTGGTGATACGCGACTTCGTCTACGACGTCGTCGAACGGTCCGAGACGCACGTGCCGTACAAGACGAAGGATCTGTACAACGGCGTCAGTGAGTTCACCTTGTGGGGATGGCAGAGCGCAGCACTCCCACTCGAGATATCCGCACTGTTCAATCGAAACGTCATCGCGTACTACGCCCAAGTTGGATGCGGGCACCTCACGGCAGCGGCCCGCGGCAATCGACGATCCTTGCTTCTGCGAGTCTCGGAGCATCTCGTCAGGACGGGTTACAGACGACTCCCTCCGATACCTCCCAGCAACCCGTCAGAGCCGTATTCGCAACGCGAGGTCCTCTCAACCATCAGTTGGGCACGGGGGCAGACCACTGCTGCGCGACGCATGAACGCCCACGTGCTCATCGCGCTTGGACTGGGCGCTGGAATATCGGCTATCGGACGGGATCAGTGCTCAGTGGCCGTAGGCAAGAAGGCTTCCCAAAGGATCTCGCCGTCGACCAGAGCGCTCGTAGGTGCAAGCCCGGTCCGTCGCGCCACCTGTATCGAGGCGGTGTGACCGGGATGGATGGAAGCCCGGATGTGTCGGACGTCGACCGAACGCAACCACATCACGACTGTGGATGCTGCCTCGACGGCGATCCCTCGACCCTGTTCCTCTGGCGTGACCAGCCAGGCGAGGTCCGCGACGAGGCCGTCCTCCTCTCGTCCGAGGGTGGCCTGCACGAATCCAATCGCGGGTCCGCCGCAGGCAGGGCGGACGATCCAGTTCAGCCAACCCGCGCTGCCGTCCTCGGACTGGCCCTGGGATTGGCGGCGGTACCGTGCGCCCAGTTCGTCCAGGGTTGGTGGCTCGCCGCCAGTGAACCGGTAGAGCTCTGGTGGAGCCAGGGCGGTCAGCATCTCGGCTGCGTGGTCAACGGCAAGCGGTTCCAGGGCGAGACGATCCGAATCCAGGGGATCAGCCTGTGGCCACGACATGTCCTGAGCCTTGCAGGTCGCGAACGGCATGGAGTGCCCCATGCAACATCCACACTGACCACAACCTGACTCCGCACCTGATCACGAGAGCGGCTGTCGCCGGATCCACACGGTCACCCCGAGGTGAGCGATGCCGGTCGCAGCGAGACAGACCATGGCCCACCCGACGACGCCGTGCCTGGTGACGACCAAGAAGATCCCGAAGGCGAGGACGAGGGCGACCAGGAGTGCACCGCAGAGGAGCAGCAGCAGGCTGGTCACGGGGGTGGCGTTCAAGGTGAGCTGCACGTCACGCACCCAGGCCGGGGTCCGCACGCGATGCACGAGGATCGCGACCGTACCCGCCAGGACTGCGATGCTCGCTGCGAGCAGACCTGCTTCAGCCATGGCGAAATGGTACCGGCGAAGGTGCATGCTTCGGCTGGTCTGCGGCCACGAACGCCCCGGCTGACGCTGACAAGATGAGTTCGTGCAGATCGAAGAAGTGGACGAGCGGCACTACGGCAGCGAAGGCGAGCGCGACACGTTCGTCGTGCACTTCTTCCATGCACCGAGCGGCGAGACGGTTGCGCCCGACTGGGACGCCATGAGTTGGGCGGTCTGTGTGATTCGCGTCACCGACGCGACGTACCGTGCGGCGTTCGCAGAAGCTCGGCGGATTGCTGCTGGCGAGACGTCGCCGACACTGTTCTCGGTGTCCCTCGAGACCGCGGAGCCGAGTGGTCCTGGGATCCTGCGACTGTTCGGCACCGACCTCAACATGGAGGGACTCGAGCTCGAGCCCGATTCGCACGCGGCGAAACGGGAGATGTTCGCCGAGTTCTTCAGCCGCGACCGTACTCCGCACGCGTGATCGGGGATCTGGAGCGCAACCACTGACGGACTGGAGGCGCGGTGCCAGCTGGCACCGTGCCTCCAGTCCGGCCGTCACGTGCCGCGCGCGATGAGTTGCTCGTGTTGTAGCTGCAGTCGACGTCCACATCGCTGTGCAACGCGCTCACTGTGGGTGACGATCACGAACTTGGTTCCCGCTTGCTGCAGCCGATCGAAGAGGGCGAGCACGTCGTCTTCGGTCGTCTCGTCCAGTGCGCCGGTGGGCTCATCGGCGAGGACGACGGCAGGGCGCTTCGCGATGGCTCGAGCGATCGCGACGCGCTGCGCTTCTCCTCCTGACAGTCGTCGTGGGCGCTTGCCAGCGAGGTGACTGATGCCGACCGCCTCGAGGGCGTCATGCGCTCGGTCGGCGGAGTCAGCGCGAGCAGGAACGCCGAGCCGGACGTTGTCGAGCACGCTGCGGTCGCCGAGGAGGCTGTGGTCTTGGGTGACGATGCCGATGTGTCGGAGTCGGTGCGCCGCCATCCTCCGTGCGGTGCGCTCGAGCACGTGCCCGTCGTGCTCGTAGGTCCCGCCGAAGTCGGTGTCGAGGCCGGCGAGGATCCGGAGCAGTGTGCTCTTGCCGGATCCGCTGCGCCCGGTGATGGCTACTGAGCGATCGTTTTCGCGAAGGTCGAAGTCGAGTCGGTCGAACATTGCTCGGGTCGATCCGTCGGGCTCGGTGATGGTCTTGGAGACGTCGCGCAGCACGATCATCGTGGGGTACCTCTTCGGCGTTGGGTGGTCAGTTCGATGCGGACGGCTCGTCGACCGAGTGCGCCGTCTGCCACACACCAGAGGAGCAGGGCGGTGCCGGCGCCGAGTCGTGCCATCGCACTGTCGTTGGGGAGCAGCGCGCTGGACGTGAGGAACAGCCCGAGCGCGGCGGTGTACTCGGTCAGGCGGCTTGCGCGGAACAGTCGGTTCGTCGCGTCCGGGCTCCTCCCGAGGAGATGGTGCACCCGCGCCACTGGCGCACGACGGTGATGCAGGAGCCGGTGGAGGAAGGCCGTGATGATGCCCACGCCCGCGGTGAGGATGATGAGCAGCGCAGTGACGAGCACCAGGTTGTCCTGGATGAGCTGGCGGACGAGGGAGAGCTGCACGAGGTAGGTCGGTACTCCGAGCAACGTGTACGACCGGAAGCCGGTGTCGTCTCCGATCGCGTCGAGACGCGCGACGACGTCCCCGAAATCGAGGCTGTGATCGACGGCGAGGTCGGCGTTGAGCACCTGGAACACCAGGCGTCCGAACAGCTCGGGATCCACCCGGTCGAGCGCTGCTCGGTCGAGTCCGGCGAGTGTCGGCGGGTAGGGCACGATGACGGTGTCGTCGAGGTAGTGGTTGGGCTCACCGCGGAAGTACATGGCACTGTCCGGCTCGAGGAAACCGACGACCTCGAGCTCCTGCTCCTGCAGGATGACGGCTCCGGTGAATCGCGCTCCAACCTCGTACACGCCGCGGTACTCGTTGCCGAGCAGCACCGGGATCCGGCCAGATCCCCAGTCGACAGCGTCCCAATCGATCGGCACGCCGTCCTGAACGGAGAGCCCCGCGAACTCGTACGCGGTCTCGTTGAGCTGGACGGACTTGATGTCCTGAACGGTCCTGCCGGACTCGTCCTGGTACTTCCCCTTGAGCGTGTACTCGGTGCCGTAACCGATGTCGAAGCGGTCGTCGCGGCGGAAGTCCTGGACGGTCACGGGTTGGTCGTACGAGGAGATGAAGTCGAATCCGGGCTCATCGTCGATACGGTCGACGAACGAGGCGACTCCGTCGACCGCGTGCTGGTCTCGCCGGATCGCTTCGAAAGCCTCCGGGCCGAGATCGTCGATCACGGTGTAGAGGTCGACGTCGGCATCAGCGGACAGGCCCTGGGCCACTGCCTGCGAGGTGGACTGGGTGAACGACGCCACGTTGTACCAGCAGAGTGCGAGCAGCACGAGCAGGACGATCTTGGCGACGATGATCGTCCAGTTGGATCGAAGATCGTTCAGCAGTTCCATCGTCGGGTTCCCTGCCAGAGCGAAGTGACGGACACGGCAAGCACGACGGTTCCGACCGCGACGACTGCGGTGGTGACGTCGAGGTCGAGGATGGTGGTCTGCCTCACGACTGCCGCGCCCGCGATGGCTGTCGTACAGGCGGCGGTGCCGATCACAGCGACTCTGGCGGCCGCGCTGTGGAGGGTGGTCAGCGGTCGGATCCCCGTGGTGAAGCGGACGGCGGCAGCGCGGAGTTCCCATCGTCCAGCTTGCAGCCCGGCGACCACGGCGATGAGCACGACGACGAGGGAACCGAGCGCGACCAGGACCGGCGACACGGCGTCGACGTTCGTCCTGCGGTTCGTGCCGTCGTCGATGATCTCGACGCTTCGGCCGGGGAACTGTGCGCTGTAGTGGTGGGCGCTGCTCGGGCCGTCGAGGAGCAGTCGTTGTGGTGACGCCGAGAACTGCGCCGGATCGGCGAGGACCACGTCATCGGACAGCAGGCTGTCGGCCCGCACACCGAGACGCCCCACCACCTCGTACGTCGTGCCACCGACGGTGATGTCCTCGCCGCGGACGGCAACGTCAGCGCCGGCGAGGGCTTCGCCGGGGTGCCCGGTCAGTGCGTGCCCGTCGTGCAGCGGAACGTCTGTCCACTGTCCGGACAGGACCACGACGGTGCGGACGTCACCGTCCAGACCCACGAAGACCTTCGTCCCCGGTTCGAACGCGCTCCGAGCACGCATGAGTTCGTCGATCGTCGCGATCACCCACGCGCTCTGGCCGGAGCGAAGATCGTTGCCCTCCGCGGCAACGACACGCCGGCGAGCGTCGAACACCCCGATCAAGACCGTCAACAGCATTGCCAACAGGAGCAGGCCCGCGATTGCCGTGATCTGTTGCTTCGTCACGTCTTCTCCTCACGCAGCAGCAGGTGTGCTGACGGTAGCCGTTAAAATGTCAGACGTAGAACGATCTGTCGAGCGGGCGTGACCTCCGTCGCAACCGTCCTGCGGACGCATGATCGCGGATCTGCAGCGCGTCCACGGACGGACGGGAGGCCCGGTGCCAGCTGGCACCGGGCCTCCCGTCCGTCATCCGCCCGTGACGGGTGACCGCTCAGGCGGACTCAGGCACGCGCGCGGCGTCGCAGGCTCCGCAGTGTCCACACGAGTCCACCGGCCGCGAGCAGCGCCGCCGCCAACAGCCCGAGGGGGAGCAGGTTCGCGCCCGTCCATGCCAGTGCGCCGCCCGGGTCGCTGCCCGCATCCGCGCCGCCGTTGCCCGGCGCTGCCGCGCCCGGCGCACCCGATCCGTTGTCACCCGGCGTCGGAGTGCCACTGCCCGGCGTGCCCGCACCCGGCGACGTGGTCGGCGCCGGAGCAGCCGCAGCCACCACGGTGAAGGCGGTCCGAGCCAGGGCCACACCGCCGACCGATGCGGTGACGGTCACCCGACCGGACGCGGTGCCGGGCACCCGCAGGTCGGTCGAGAACGCACCACTCGCGTCGGTGTGCGCGGTGGCACCACCGATGCGTGGCGCGGTCGCCAGCGCAACGTCGGTGTCCGCCGGGAACCCGGTGCCGGTCAGGGTCTGCGTGTCGCCCGCGTCCACCCGAGGCGACTCGACCTGCAGGACGGGGGTCGCCGCCGCCTTGCTGCTGAAGGCGACGACCGTGCGCTTCGTCACGGACCGTTCGTCGACCGGCACGCTGATGGTGCGGGTGTCGGAGTCGTAGGTCCAGGCGGTGTCCGCGATCACCCGGCCGTCGATGGTGACGGTGCGGGGGCGGTCCGCGTTCGTGAACGTCGCCGTCCACGAGCGGTCCTGCACCTGGCCGGCGAAGGAGCCGTCGGCGGGGGCGATGGCGAGCGAGCCGCCGGTCGCCTGCTGCGTGTAGCGGACGGCGGTGGAGGCGCTGCCCGCCGTGGCCTTCGCGGACGCGGCGGCCGTGGTCATCGCGCTCGACTTCGCGGCGCCGTTCGCAGCGCTGTCCTCGACGCTGTCCTCGCCGGCGTCTTCGTGCAGGTCGAACGAACCGTTCGCTCCGGTCGCGACCGTCAGGGTGACGGCGTCGAGCGGTGCGGCGTCGTTCTTGACCTGCTCCGAGCGGGTGGGGACGATGCCGCCGCTCTTCACGAACACCGGCATGCTGTTCAGGTCGGTCGTCACGTCGGCGGTGGTGCCTCCGGCGTGCGTCTCACCAGTGAACCAGTCGGTCCACGAGCTCCCGGCCGGGAACCAGACCGAGCGGGTCGCCGTGCCGGAGTCGTCGTTCGCGGTGGTGACCGGGGCGACGAGCACGTCCGGGCCGTACAGGTACTCCGAGCCGGCCTGGGCGTAGGCCTCCTGCGCCTCGGGGTACTGCAGGTAGAGCGGCTGCAGGATCGGGGTGCCCGTCTCGGTGGCCTGGGCAGCGAGCGTGTAGGTCAGGGGGACCAGGGCCTCGCGGAGGTTCAGGAACCGCTTCGCCGACGCCTCGGCAGCGGCCGGGTACTGCCACGGCAACCGGTCGCTGTGGTTGCTGTGCAGGCGATCGATCGGCTGGAAGGTACCGAGCTGCACCCAGCGGGCGTAGAGGTCCTCGGGCAGCTGGGTCGTGCCCTCCTCGGCGCCCTCGATGCCGTACTGCGCACCGTTGTGGCCACCGATGTCGTGGCTGACCGAGGCCAGACCGGTCGCGGCGGACTCACCGGGGGTGTAACCGACCTCGGCGAGCAGCATGTCCCACGACGACGTGGTGTCGCCGGTGAAGTGCACGGTCGTGCGCTTGTCCGCCCACGGGCCGGTCGGGACCGCCTGCGGGTTGCCGTAGCCACCGGCTGTCAGCGAGCCGTACGCCCGCGAGAACGCGAGCCCGCGGCCGCCGAGCGCCTGGTCCGTGTACTCCGCGTACTGCTGGTTGATGAACGCGTCCGGGGTGACGCCGTTCGCGGAGTACTTCGAGTTCTCGCTGCAGCACCAGTCGAGCCACCACATGTCGACGCCCTTCGGCTGCAGCGAGGTGTGCAGGTCGAAGTAGGCCTTGAGCTGGTCGGGGTCGGACCAGTCGAACAGGTACCGGTCGCCGTCGCCCTTGGTGAGCTTGCCCTTCGCGGTGGCCTGGGCCTTCGCGAACTGCGGGTCCTGGCTCGAGATCGACGGGTGGATGTTGAGGGTGTTGTGGATGCCCTCGGCGTGCCAGTCGGCGAGCAGGCCGGTCATGTCCGGGATCCGGGACGGGTCGACCGACCAGCCGTTCCACTTGCTGTCGCCCTGGTTGGTGGGGCTGCCGATCTTGTAGTCGGTGTCGATCGCCATGACGTCGACGGGGACGCCTTCGTCCTCGAACTGCTTCGCGATCGCCAGGTAGTCGGCCTGCGAGCGGTCGTAGTACTCGGAGTACCAGACGCCGTACGCCCAGCGGGGGAGCAGCTTCGTCGGACCGGTCAGGACGGCGAGCTCCTCGAGCGCGTGGCGGTAGTCCGAGCCGTACCCGAAGACGTAGCCGTCCTGGTAGCGCTCGCCGCCGTGGTCGCCGGCGGGGGTGACGGTGTCGGTCGCCTGGTCGTACAGCGCCGAGGCGCTGTCGTCGAGGAGCGACCAGCCGTCCTGGTAGAGCAGACCCGGGTTCGTCTTGACCGAGCCGTTGGCGGTGTCGAGGTCGCGTCGGTACCCGCCGAGCGGTGCATGTGCGGCGAGGACCGGCGACGCGGTGTCGACCACGGCGACGGTGTCGAAGTTCACGTTGCAGTTGTTCGCCACGGTCGGGCACCCGATCACGACGTCGTTCGCGCCGGCGGCCAGGTGCACCGGCACGGTGGCGGTGTTCCAGTGGTCCCAGCCGCTCGTCTTCGGGAGCGGTGCAGTGGTCGACTGCTGACCGGTCGGGGCCGCGGTGAGTGTCGGCGCCCCGGCGGAGCCGTTGGCGTAGCGGACCTGCAGGGCGTAGTCGCCCGCGGCCGGCACCCCGGTGACGTGGGTCGTCAGCTGCGCCCCGCCACGCTCGAACCCGGCGACGAAGCCGTCCCCGGCGAAGCCGTTGTGGTTCGTGGCGGTCGTCGCCGGAGCGGTGCGTGCCGAGTCCTCGGCCTGGCACACGGTGCCGAACGCGCAGTCCTCGCCGGTGACCGTGGTGGACGGTGCTGGGTAGGCGTCGCCGGTGCTGACCAGGGCCAGGCTGTCGACGTTCACCCGGCCGGAGTCGTCCGCGGTGCGTTCGATGCGCACGCGGTGCTCGCCCGCCGTCAGTTCGAGGGTCGTGGCGGCGGTGGTCTTCCAGTCGTCCCAGTTCGCGCCGGGTGCGAGCCGGATCGTCTTCGCGGCACCGCCGTCGACGGTCACGCTGAGGGTGCGGGTAGCGACCTGGCCGTCGCCGCCCTGCGAGTTCGCGTAGCGCAGGGCGAGGTCGTACGAGCCGGCACGTGCCGCCGTGGTCGTGAAGGTCATCGCGTTGCCGACGGACTCGAAGCCCGCGGCGAACCCGGCTCCGGTGAAGCCCGCGTGGTCCGTCGCGAGGGACAGGCCGGTGAGCCCGAGCGCCTCGGCCTCGCAGAGCGACCCGATCGTGCACGAGGGGGTGGGTGTCGACACCCACGGCGTGCCGGTGACCCGCTGCCCGGACGCGGTGGTCACGGTGGTCTGCAGGGTGTCCTGCGTGAAGGCCCCCGAACCCTCCTTGTACCGGACGGTCATCGCGCCCGTGTCGAGGGTCAGCCAGCCGTCCCGCTCGGTCTTCGTGAACGTCGTGGGTGCGAATTCGTCGCGGCCGATGACGTTGAAGGTGCTGCCGTCGGTGAACTGCGAGTCACCCGCGTACTCGGTGCGGATCAGGGTGGGGGAGAGCACCTCGAACCGGGCCTGGCCCGAGACGACGGTGCGGTCGGCTGCGGGGTCCGCGGCGGCCGGGATCGCGGCGATCCCGAGCATGCCGAGGGCGGTCGCAGCGACGATGCCCGACGACAGCGCACGGCGCAGCCCTCGGGATCGGAAGGAGATGGGGCGCAAGTGGGTGCTCCTCGTGGACGTCGTCGTCCATCGGGCCGTGCAACGGCCGTGACCTTCGGGCCGTCCCTGCGGCGGCCCGTTTACAACGCTGTAAACCATACGACCCGGAGGGCTCCCGAGGAAGGGGCAGGTGGGCGTCGGCTCGTTTCGCGGCTTCCGCCGCTCCGGTGAGCGGCGTGGTCGCGTCGTCCGTGGCCCTGGACTCGAGACGCTGACGGACTGGAGGCACGGTGCCAGCTGGCACCGTGCCTCCAGTCCGTCCGTCACCCCGCTGGGGCGGTGCGCCGGTACCGGCTGGTCATTTCGAGAAGCCGCGGATCCGCGTCGGTGTCACTCGGTGGGTCGCCGGCGACGCCGGCGACGCAGCACCAGCGTCCCGGCGCCGGCCAGGAGGAGCAGTGTCGCGAGCAACGCCGGTCCGACAGGTGACTCCGCTCCGGTCGCGGCCAGCGTGCCCGTCGCCGTCGCCGTCGCCGGGATCGTCGGCGGGGTCGTCGGTGCGCCGGCGCCCTGCGCCGCTGGTGTCACGGTCGGGGTCGGCGTCGGCGTGGGCTCCGCGATGGGCGTCGCGGTCGGTCCTGGCACGGCTGCAGCGATCAGCGGGCTCTCGGTCATCGCCGTGCCGGTGAGGCAGTGCTTGAGCTCGGTCTCCTTGACCCAGTGCGACCCTGCGGCGACCGCACGGCACCCCGAGGCGAACGCGATCTCCCGCTCGTTGTAGAGCATGCGCACGAGCGGCGTGTAGGTCGCTCCGGTAGCGGGGTCGATGCCCGCTCGCGACACGACGTCCCACTGCACGTTCGCCGCCATCGGCGTCACCTGGGAGCCTCGCCACGGGTTGGTGGCGTACCCGTAGACGTCGGCGTCCGATGCCGGAGCCGCGTTGTCCGGCGCGGCGACGGTGAAACCCGGCAGCCGCAGCAGCGCCGCGAACGGGATGATCGTCTCGGCGTGCGCGAAGCGGAAGGTCGCGACGACGTCGCCACCGGCGACGCGGGCGTCGATCGTGGCGAAGAAGTCGTCGAGCAGGGGCTCGGCGATCGAGTAGGTCTCGTCGTGCCCGGCGAGGCTCGGGCCCTTCTCGTAGAAGTCCTCGGCGTCGAGCAGGTACGCGAACCACTCGGCATCCGCCGGCCGGCCAGCGAAGTACTGCGCGAAGTCGAACTGGTGCGGAGCGACGTTCTCCTCTTGCATGTCGGCCGCGATGATGTACAGGTTGTACAGCGACATCGCCGCGTCGACGGTGCTCTTGATCGACTTCTTCGGATCGCCGCAGGCATCGGGATCGGCTTTCGTGTCGGCGCCGGGCGCGCACGCCACCGCGCCGCCCTTCGAACCGTCGGCGGTGTTGTACCAGGTGTGTGCCTTGTCCGTGCCGATCGCGGCGATGAACCCGGGCGTGAAGATGCCGGAGAGCAGATCGTTCGCCGCCTCGACCGATCGCGGCTTCGCCTCGATGTACTGCAAGGCTGCGGCGATCGTGCCGCCGTCGCCGGTCTGTTGGGCGACGTAGTCCTCGTACGCCTGGGCGCGCTCCCGCTCGGGCGACCCCGCTGCCTTGTCGGTGCCGTCCGGGTTCTCGACCTCGTGGAAGTAGAGCAGGTCAGGGGGCGGTTCGAGCTTGACACCCGTGGCCCCGAAGTCCCGCAAGAAGTTCTCGCCCGACTCCGTTGCGCGAGACTCACCCGAGGTCTCGGCGACGACACGCCCGCCCGTCTTCGCCGCGGCTGCGAACAGCTGCTTGTTGCGCTGCGCGGCTCGCGCTCCGATGCCCTGGTGCTGGGCGGCGCCCTGACCGGTGAGCATGCCGTAGCCGTTCGCGACGTTCGCCGCGGTGATGGCATCGAGGTTCGCGGAGAACTCCTTCCCGATCTCCGGCGTCAGGAACCCGTCCTCGGCCTGCGCGGTCTCGGCGAGACGGTGCAGCAGCGCGTCGTACTTGTACGCGGAGAGTCCCCGCGATCCGTGTCGGGCGACCGACTCCGTGGCGACGGGTGCGTAGCCCGTCGGTGCCGGCGAGTAGGCGTCGATGTCCGACTGGCTGGGGGCGATGTAGGGCTGCTTGCTGCTGTAGGAGCTGGCCTCGTCAGCGTGCGCAGGTGTCGCGAACACCAGCGAGGCGAGGGCAGCGACGGCAACGCAGGAAAGTGCGGTGCGGGTGTTCATGGGTCCTCCGGTATCGGGACCCTCGGGCGGCGGTCCGACAAGCAGAGGTAGCGGCAGCGGGTGAACAGCCCTTGACCTGGGGGTGACCGGACGGTGCTGCCGGGTACGGCGGCGCGCTTGGGACGCCACGACAGAGGCGCAGGCCCTGGACGCGTGCCACTGACGGACTGGAGGCCCGGTGCCAGCTGGTACCGGGCCTCCAGTCCGTCAGTTGCGGGCCATCGAAATCTTCTTGTAGCTGCGAGGAGACATGAGACCTTCCTTCCTTGCACTGGCTGGCGCCCTTGTCGAGGACGAACGGGTTCCACCCCGAGAGCGGGGTTCCGGAGAGCCCGTACCCATCATCGGATGGTGACGACGAGCTTGCCTGACCGGGTCCCGTCCTCCATGTCGCGGTGGGCCTGCACGATCCCCTCGAGCGGGTACACCTTCGCGATCGGGACCTGCACGGTGCCGGCTGCGACGGTGTCGAGGAACGACTGCAGCACCGATGCCGGCAGGTCGCTCGCTTCGCCGGAGTACGCGGTGAGGCGCACCCCGTTGGGGATCACCGCCATCGGGTAGAAGTCGGGGATGGTCCAGACGTCGGAGAGCATCCCGCTGAACGACACGGTGCCGTGGACGGCTGTCGCCCGGAGCGTGTCGGGCAGCGTGTCGGTGCCGATCAACTCGACCGCTCCGTTGACGCCGTCCTGCACGATTCGACGGACCGCGTCGGCGATCCGGCCCGAGTCCACCACGACGTGGTCCGCACCAGTGGCGTGCAGTCGCTCGGTGCGGTCCGGGTTGCGCGTGGTGGCGATGACGGTCATGCCCTGCTGCTTCGCCAGCACGATGCACGCCAGGCCGATCGACGACGTGCCACCGCGGATCAGGATCGTGTCGCCCCGGCGGGCACCGACGCCCACGGTGAGCGAACCGTGTGCGGTCTGCAGCATCTCGGGGACGGCGCCGAGCAGGGACCAGTCGAGGCTGCTCCGGAACGGCACGACGCTGCTGGCCGGAACGACGGTGTACTCGGCGTAGCCCCCGTCGAAGTCGCGACCCATCCCGCCCATCAGCCCGGCTACTTGGGTACCGGCGGGGAACTCTCCACCTGGGGCTGCCTCCACGGTCCCGACGGCTTCGATCCCGGGCACCCGTGGGAAGGTCCCGAAATGGCCCATGCCGCGGCGGAAGTGCAGCTCGGACCGGTTGAGCCCGAACGCTTCCACACGGATCAGCACCTGGCCCGGGCCTGGGATCGGGATCGGCAGCTCACGGAGGTGCAACACGTCGGGGCCACCGGGTGCGTCGATCACGACGGCCCGCATGGTGGCCGTCATCGCCTTGCCTCCAACGTCGACTGCAGGCGCTCGAGTGCCGCGATGCCGTCTGCGATCGCCATGGCATCGGCGTCCGAGAGCACGGCGTCCAGCGCTTGGTCGAACCGCTCGTCCGCGAGGGCGAAGGCGTCTCTCCCCTGGGGTGAGAGCACACTGCGGACACTGCGCCGATCGTCCGGGTCCGTCGAACGCTCGAGGAAACCATCGGCGGCGAGCCGGTCGAGCAAGCGACTGGCTGCAGCGATCGACGTCCCGACGCCGGTCGCGACGTCCTGCACCCGGGCGCCCGATGGGGCTGCCTGGACGATCCGCAACACTTCCAGTCGGGCCAGGCTCAGCACACCCTCGCCCCGCATCCGCTTCTCGACCGCGTTCCACACGTCGGTCTCGTGCCGCACCAGCGCGGCGAAGTACTCGTGCAGACGTGCCGCTCGCCCGGTCCGGTCATCCTGGGCGTCGATTCCAGGGAGGGGGGCGAGGTCCATGCTCATGTTTCGACTCTACGGCATCTACTTGCTATGTAAAGTAGTTGTCCATGACCACAGACATCCGCACGTCCTTCCTGCGATTCGTCGACTTCATCAACAGCGCCGACCCGTCCATCGGTGAGACGGTCATCGCACCGGAGGCGGCGTTCTTGACGCCGTTCTCGCCCGAGCCGCTGCGCGGGCTGCCGGGGTACCTGCAAATCCTGACGATCATGCGGGGCGCGTTCTCTGACATCCAGTGGAGCATCGACCGGATCGTCGTCGAGGGCGACACGGTCGCAGCACGTTTCGAACTCCGCGGCACGCACGACGGCGAGTTCCTCGGTGTCCCCGCTACGGGGAGGACGGTGGTCGCGAACGCGAGCAACTTCTACCGTTTCGACGAGGGACTGATCGTCGACGAGGTCGGTCAGCCGGACGTGCTCAGCATCCTCGGGCAGATCGGGGCGCTCCCGCCGGCACTCGGCTGAACGGTCACCGTTGAACGCCCTCGAGAGCCCACCCGTTGTCGCAGATGCGCATCGGGAGAGTGAGTGACCTGGAACCGTGGATGCTGCTCGGGTTCGGCGAGGACGTGCCCTGATCGCTACGGTGATGCGCGCGCAGCCTCGGGCGGCAGCGGCGTCCGTTGGCAAGGTGCATGGATGCAGACCGAGGACGCTTGGCAGATCGCAACCCATTTCCGTCACCGACGCTGTTCGCGGGGGAGTTCGCCGAGTTCTCCAGTCGAGACTGCACCGCGGTCGAGTGTTCGGGCGTGACCCGCGGTCGTCGTCGAGGAGGTCCGGAGCGCAGCTGGTGACGGACTGGGTGTGGCCGCCACATCCCGGCACGGACGTCACTTCGCCAGCGCGCGCGGATCGCGGAGAGTCGAGAGTTAGATGGGCGCATGTTCTCTCGCGTTCCGCCTCGTGTGTTCGGCCTTGCGTTCGGCCTCGGGGCTCTGGTCGCGGGGCTCGTGATGGCGCTCCTCGGTGCAGGCGTCCAGTACGTCGGACTCGTAGCGGGAGGGCTGGTCATCGCGGCGATGGGATTGCTGGCTGCGATCGTCGGCGCGATCGGCTTCGCACTCCACGGGTCCGCCCGATCCGAGCGTGACCGGACGAAGCGAACCTGAGTCGCCGGCAGCCTCGTTCGGCGGTCGATCGTTGTGCGAGACAATCCGCTCGCCGTTACGTTGAGCTGGTGAAGCCCCCGAAGTATCCGCGCCCGTTTGCGTGGTTCATGGTGATCGCAGCCAGTCTTCTGCTCGCGCTCGGACTGCTGAACTTCATCATCAACACCACCCGCCCCGGGTCGTGGCTTCTGTTGATGGTGCTCATGCCGTGGCCGCTGTATGCGGGCTTGAAAAGCTTGCGGGACGGCGAAGACCGCTAGCGGATCGGCTATCGAGACGCCTTCGCGGGTGGGCTTGTGCACTCTGGGAAGGTGGCGTCGTGCTTGCACCCGGGGTCAATACCGAGTTGGGCGTCGACGAGATGGTGCACTGACCACGCGGACCTCTCCTAAGAGGCTCGACGGGGGTCGGTGTTCGCGCTCGCGTTACCGGTCTTCGCGGGCCGCCTCTGAACCCGGAGGCGGCCGTGATAGCCACTTTGATGAAGGTTGATGTTCGGCGGTCCCGACCCGCGGGCGCCGTCGTATGACCGACCGGGGCGTCGCCGCTGCTAACAGTGCTCACCGCAGATGGCGGCACGAACGGTTCTGTCGCTTTTTACCCGCGCCGGAAGCCCCGCGCAGGCTCAGGACCGCACGCGGTGACGTAGCTCGGTGCCCCTGTGGTCTTAGGGGGCTGGGACTGCCGCGACGGGGAAGGTGACTCCGGTGAGCTCCTCTGACACCGTCCACAGGTGCTGCTGGACATCCAAGTCGTGCGAGTCTGCGCTGGACGTGACGATCCTGGGGGAGCCCTTGGTTTCGATGCGGTTGCCGGGTCCGTAGTACTGGCCACCGAGCACGCCCGGGTCGGTCGCGGCGCGCACGGTCGATAGCGCGCCCATCTCTGCAGGCTGCGTTAGTACGGGCGTGAGCCAGCTCACCGGCAGACGGAACGCGGCTGGCACGTTGCGGGTGAGGTCCGTGTCGGAGAAGCCCGGGTGGGCGGCGACGGCGACGGTAGTGCCATGGGGAGCGAGCCGGCGCTGCAGCTCGTAGGTGAACATGAGGTTGGCGAGCTTGGCCTGGCCATAGGCACCTGTGCGGCTGTAGGAGCGTTCCCACTGCAGATCGTCGAAGTGGATGGCGGCCTGCATCCGGTGTCCGATGCTGCTGACGGTGACGACGCGGGAGCCTGCGACGGGGAGGAGGCGGTCCAGCAGCAAACCGGTGAGCGCGAAGTGGCCGAGGTGGTTCGTACCGAACTGCAGCTCGAAGCCGTCCGTGGTGATCTTCTTCGGCGTGTACATCACGCCCGCGTTGTTGATCAGCAGGTCGATACGTTCATGTTCGTTCCGCAGGTCCGACGCTGCGGAACGGACCGAGTCAAGAGAGGTCAGGTCGAGTGGCTGCACCCGGACGTCACCAGTCATCCGGGCGGCCGCCCGCCGACCTTTCTCGACATCGCGAACCGCGAGGATCACCGTCGCACCGTGGTTGGCAAGCATCCGGGCGGTTTCGAAACCCAACCCAGTGTTGGCACCGGTAACGATCGCCACCCGCCCGACCTGATCGGGGATCTGCTGCTCGGTCCAGTCGTGGGTCATGATGCTCCTTTAAAAACCGATGGTCTCTTGCTACTAGCAAGTTAAGAGACTGCCGGTCTCTTGTCAAGGTACCGCCGGTCTTTACTAGAGTCAGGGCATGACGTTCCAACGAGCGCGCAGCGAAGAGCAACGAGAGATCCGGCGGCGGGTGATTCTCGACACGGCAGCGAGCATGCTCGAGGAGATGTCCGTGGCCGAGGTGAGCCTCAACGAACTGAGCAGACGCGTTGGACTGGCCAAGTCCAACGTTCTGCGGTACTTCGAGTCGAGAGAGGCGGTGCTGCTGGACCTGTTGGACGACTTCTTCGGGAGTTGGCTGGACACGCTCAAGCAGGAATTAGACGAGGCATGCGACACGAAGGCCACGCTGAAGGCGCGGGCCTCCCAGCTGGCGGAGATCCTCAGCCGCTCCCTGGCGCAGCAGGTTGTGCTCTGCGATCTGTTCGGCGCGCAAGGCGGTGTCCTCGAACACAACGTCTCGGTCGAGGTCGTGAAAGCACACAAGCGGTCCTCCCTTGCCAAGCTCGCAACGATGACCGAGCTCGTGCGCCGCCACCTGCCCGAGCTCGGCGAGGGTGCACAGATGTTCTGCTTCACGACCCTCGTGTCCGCGGGGGCGCTCTCGACCTACGTGCCGCCCGCGCCCAGCCTTCTCGCTGCCTATGCGGACGAGCCCGAGCTCAGCGTGCTGAATCTCGAACTCGTCGACGCCCTGAAGGCCGTCTTTACTTCGTCACTCGTCGGCGCACTACCCCGCACGGAAGCCGACCCACTGGCGCATCTCGACCGCGCTTCCGTTTCGTCCGCATAACGGGCGTCAGCGCGCTGAGCTGTGCCGGGATTGGTGTGCGCTCCACCGAGCCCTCTGGCTCCAACAAGTTGGCCTCTCCTCCTTCGGGCGTCGCGACCTGCATGCCAACGCATCATCCGAGCGGTGAGGCGCTACCGGATACGCCGAACGTCATTCAGTGAGCAGCAAGGGTCTTCTACAAGTTGTAGAGTGGCTGCCGTCGTGCACAGTGCGCGATTCTGAAGACCACTCGAGGACCCGATGACCGCCGTCGACGATCGTCCCGTCAACCCACTGATCGCGACTCCTCCCGGTCGGGAGGCCCGCCGGGGGTGGTTCGTTCAGCTGCTGCTCCGCCTGCACTTCACAGCAGGGTTATTCGTCGGACCGTTCATCCTGATCGCTGCACTGTCCGGCGCCGCCTACGCCCTCGGCCCTTCGATCGAGCAGGTCGTCTACAAGCACGAGTTGACGGCACCTTCATCGGCCGCACCACTCCCGCTCGCGGACCAGATCGACGCCGCGCAGGCCTACGTCAACCGCCATCATCCCAACGACTCACTGTCCGCCGTTCGTCCCGCGCCGGCACCGGGCGCATCGACGCGTGTCATGTACACCGAGGACGGGCTCCTCGAATCGCAGTCGCGCGCAATCTTCATCGACCCTGGAACTGCCGAGGTTCGAGGTGACCTCCTCGTGTACGGCACGTCCGGCGCGCTCCCGTTCCGCACCTGGGTCGACACATTCCACCGGTCGCTGTTCCTGGGCGACGCCGGCCGCCTCTACAGCGAGACGGCAGCATCGTGGTTGGGTGTCGTCGCCTTGGCCGGGCTCGGGCTCTGGATCGTACGGATCCAACGAGCACGCGCGAAGCGAGATCTCCTCCGTCCCGCCCGCGGAGTTCGTGGGTACCGCCGGCTCTTCTCTTGGCATGCGTCGACCGGTCTCTGGCTGCTGCTCGGTGCGCTGTTCCTGTCCGCGACCGGGATCACCTGGTCGCAGTTCGGCGGTGCGAACGTTGATGCGCTCCGAGCTGATTGGGGGTGGAGCACCCCCTCGTTGACGACGACCCTGTCTCAGGATCCCGCCGCGTCTGCAGGCGAGCATGCTGAGCATCACGGCGCCGCGGAGGTCGCGGGCAACGCCGGTCCTGCGACGCTCGCTCCGACGCTCTTCGACGAGGTCCTCGCCAAGGCCAGGACGGTCAACATCCACGCCGCGGAGGTCCAGATCACCGCGCCAGTGACCGCTGATCAGGCGTGGACCGTCGCCGAGATCAAGCGGTCGTATCCCACCGCGGTGTCGTCAGTTGCGATCGACCCGACGAACATGTCGGTGGTGTCCCGCACCGACTTCAGCTCGTACTCGATCCCTGCGAAGCTCGCCAGGTGGGGCATCGACACTCACATGGGGACGATGTGGGGACTGCCGAATCAAATCCTGCTCTTCGTCACCGCGCTCGGGATCGCAACCATGGTTGTCCTCGGCTACCTCATGTGGTGGAAGCGGCGCCCGACTGGCGGACGCGTCGGCCGAGCACCAGCTGCTGGCGCCATCGCCCGGGCACCATGGTGGGGAACCACCGCCGTGTTCCTGGTCGCGGCTGGACTCAGCCTGGCGCTCCCGGCTCTCGGCGTGAGTCTGCTCGTTTTCCTCGTCGTGGATGCGCTCGTGGTGACGTTTCGGAGGCGGAGTACCTGAGCGCGCGTGGTCTTGCGCCGGTGCAGGTGCCAAGTTCTGCGATTCGAGCGGAGCGTCGGTGGTCTTGCCCGTCACATCGACGGGGGAGGGTGGGCTGGCGCTCCTCGAAGCCGCGGGAGCTCGGGCGGACTCCAAGAGGAGCGCCCGGTGGCCGATCGGCTACCGAGAGCTCTGCTTGTCGCTTCGTCGTCGCCACTCCCCGCCGGCGTAGGCGAGCGTGTACAGCCCCACGATGGTGAGTGGTGAGATAGCCAAGAAGACCAACATCGAGTCGACGAGGACCAACAGCGACGCGGCGACGCCGAGAAGAACGACACCGACGAGGACCAGCGCCCACAGCGGCAGGCGTCGGCCCAGCCACTCGTGAGTCGTCATGATGCTCAAGTTACCCGTGGAACCACCCGACCGACGTCCCGATGGGCGATCGGCTACCGGCACGAGGGTCTGCGCTAGTTTTGTGGTGTGACTGTCAGTGCTGCACAGGCGTCGTCGTTCTTTCGTGAGATCGGCAGCAACGGTCCGGTGTGGACGGTCGAAGACAACAACGGTGTGCCGGCACCGAAGGCAGCCGATGGCCGCCGGGCAATGCCGTTCTGGTCTCGGCGGTCGCGCGCGGAGCGCGTCATCGCACAGGTTCCGGCCTACAAGGGCTTTCGACCCCTGGAGATTTCGCGGGTTGACTTCGAGAGCCGATGGCTTCCGGGAATCGAGAAGGACGGACTGAACGCAGGCCTGAACTGGTCGGGACCTCGTGCGACGGGCTACGACCTGACGCCAGAAGAGCTCCGAGCCCGGTTGACCGCCTAGCGATCCCGTACGCGGCGTTCCTCCGGCCCTCAGCGCCTGAGGAACTCGGCGACGAACGTCCCAGTTGCGATGACGCCTCCGAGAACAAAACCACAGCCGACGAATCGTGTGAGCTCCGGAGTCAACTGCCCTCCCCAGAACTCCCCTTGCACTTTCCGCGCGAAGCGGGAGATTGGCCTCGGGAAGAGTACGAGAACACAGCCCCATGTGACGCCGATCACTGCCAGCCCATCAAGAACGTGCCCACCTCGCTGGGCGTAGCGCAGTCGCGCAGCGCAAGCGATGGAAGCAGTACCGCAAGCCGATCGGCTCACGGGAGGTCTCCACCGGCCTCGTCACTGAACGAATGCCGTTGACCGCGAGGCGAGCTGATACGGATCTACGACGGTGACGATAGATTCGCACTCATGACCCCTTGACGCGTCGTACTCGCGACACTGGGTGCGCTGGTCATCGTCATCGGCTTCGTGTTGATGGCCCACTCGGACGGCACGCTCGACCTTCTGGTCGCGTTTCTCGTCATCTTCATCGGGTTCGCTGTAGTCCTGTTCACCACGGCTCGACCGGGCCAAGCGGCTCTCGCCCGCTACTGGGAAAAGTTCGAGAAGAAGTAGCCACGACGCCCGTCACTCCTGCCGGACCGTCAGGCGATACCTTCACGGGGCACCCCGCCGTCCGCGCTCGGCGCACTGACTGGCTCGTTGTTCAGGAGTCCGACGTCACGTCGTCACTTGTTGGCTTCGTCGATCAACGTCGTCAACACACTGCGATTGATCGGCCCGAGGATGCGGGCGCTCACCCGGCCCTCCTTGTCGAGAATGATGGTTGCCGGCGTCGAGTTGGGGGCGTTCGTCCCGGAGAACGCGAGTTGCACGGCCGCGTCCTGATCAACGGCGTTGCTGTACGAGACGTCGTGCTCCTTCACGAAGGCACGCGCCGTCGCTGCCGAGTCCCGGACATCGACGCCGAGGAACGACGCCTGGGCGTGCCGATCATCGCTGACGGCTTGGAGGTCCTTCGCCTCGACGCGGCAGGGTGCGCACGACGCGTACCAGAAGTTGAGGACGAGCGCCTTGCCACGGTACTGATCGGCACGGATGACCTTGCCGTCGAGGTCATGGGTCTCGAAAGTGACCCGTTCACCACGATCGTTCGCGGCGAACTCCGTGACAGCGCCGTCTCCCGAGATGTAGTTCTGCGTGCCGCCTTCGCGGTACTGCTTCGCGAGGCCGTCGCTGCCTCCCGTGCAGCCGGTGAGCGTCACCGCGACCGCGACGGCGACGCCGACCAACAGTGCAGGACCCCCGACTCGACGTTGCCTCATTGCGCCAGGGTATGCGCGCTGGCGCACACTCTGGTGTCCGTCAGCAGATGCCCTACAGAGATGGCCGAGTCATGAGTTCTGCCACTTCGACGACCGCGTCGTCCGGCATCTCGGGGTAGTAGTTCTCGCGGAGCTGTTCCCCGAAGCTCCGCATGTCCGTCCCCGGAGGCTGATGCGCCTGTTCTGCCGTGAGGGTGTCGAGCCGGTACCGGTGCACGGCGGTGATCGCGCCGGTCAACGGTTCGGCGGTCGGGTGATCGTCGAAGACGAACGTCGCCGCGCCGACCTGTACAGACTCGTTCCACCGCACGGTGGTGACCTTGTCGCCGCGGATGATCGCTTCGTGGTGCTTCTGGTGGAAGTGGACGGTACCTGGGGCTGTGTCGGCCATGCTCCCAGCTTGCCGGACGTCGCGGAGTGAGTGCGTCCCCTGTCACGCTGAGGACTCAACGATCGAGGAGGACCGGCAACTCGCGATCAGTCTCGGCGACCTGGGTGAGCTTCATGGCGACTGGTCGGAGCGGCCGTGACATCAACACCTTGTTGAGGAGCCCGCGGAGCGCGAGCGCCAGTCGGGACTGCGGGTACGCCAGTGCCTTGAGTCCGCGAGGGAGGTCCTGCACATCGTCGACCAGCGGGCGCATCCACGTCTCGTACGCGGTCAGCGCTGCTTCCTGGTCCTGCGTCACGTCGGCGAGCTCCGCGGCAAGGACGTACCCGGCGGTGAGCGCGAGTGAGGCGCCGCCGCCACCCATCGGTGTGACGCACCATCCGGCGTCACCGGCCATCACGACGTGGCCGCGGTGCCAGGTCCGCATCCGGATCTGCTGGAGCTGGTCGATGTAGACGTCCGGGGACGTGTCGAGCGCGTCCAGGACCCGTGGCGCCTCCCACCCGACTCCGTCGTACCTGCGCCGCACCGCCGCCAGCGTCTGCTCACGAGTCAGACCGATGAGGTCGTCCCCGGGAGAGTAGGCGAGGATCGCGCGGGTGGTGCCGTACGGGTCGGGTCGCAGGTGGACCTGGCGTCCGCGAACGGCGTTGTGCCACCGCCAACGGTCGTCATCGCTGTCGGTCCGCGGGATGGTCCCGAACACCATGGTGACGTCGAGGTCGCGCTGGTCGACGTCGCTCTCGGCGAAGACCATCGCACGGGTCCGAGACCGCACACCCTCGGCGATGACGAACAGGTCCGCGCTGAGGCGCTGTCCATTCGCGGTAGTCACGGTGACTCCCGCAGCGTCGTCGGCGACGTCCGACACGGTGTCCCCGTAGATGAAGGAGACGCCGGCCGGCAGGTTGTCGAGGATCGTTCGAGCGAGGTCGCCGCGCAGGATCTCGAGTTCCGCGGTCGCACCGCCGGCCCCGTCGGAGGGCAGTTCGGCGGTGACGGCCCCTCGCCCGTCGATGAGCACGGTGCCCGTCTCGGTGGTGTTCCGTGCCTTCACGGCGTCGAACAAGCCCATCTTGCGAAGCACGTCGCGCGCGACGCCTCGAACATCGACGTTCTGTCCGCCGTCACGGAACGCAGCGGCGCGTTCGATGACGGTCACGTCCCATCCGGTCCGGCGGAGCCAGTATGCGGTCGACAGGCCAGCGATACTGGCTCCTGAGATGACAGCGGTGCGGCTTGCCATGGTGTTCCTCCGTTGTGAGCTTTACAATAAAGATACTACACAGTAAAGGAATTTGATGGACGACGTGTTCGAGGCGGAGTGGGATGCACCCCAGGTCGAGGTGATGGAAGCGCTCCAGACCTGGGCGGTGGCGTTCGCGGAGCTCAACCAGCTGATGTCCTCCTGGCTCGACCTGCCGACCACAGATGCGAACGCTCTCGGACAGGTGCTCTGGGCCGACTCGTCCGGGGACCCGCTGTCGCCCGCACGGCTCGGGCAGCGGATCGGTATGACCTCCGGCTCCGTGACGGTGCTGCTGAACCGCTTGGAAGCGGCCGGTCTGCTCGCACGCAGCCGTGAGCACACCGACCGGCGCCGGGTGACGCTCCGTCCGACACCGGCGGCACGGGAACGTGCGCGGGCGTTCACGGAGAGGTCGACCGCCGAGATTGCTGCCGCCCTGCAACAGGTGCCTGCAGCGGAGCTCGAGCACCACGCCGCGTTCATCCGCCGCATGGTCGGTGCCGCGACGGACGCCGCGGACCGGCTCCGCAGGTAGCGGCCGTCGATTGCGGGGAGCCGCGTGGTTCGGTTCGATGCGCTCTCTTGCGACCATGATCGGGTGGAGCGTGGGCAGGGTGTCGACGCAACCTGAGCGCCGGTACGTCGAGGAGCACCCGTCAGCGGACCAGGCGCGGGAGCTGGAGCCCCTCGCCTCCTGAACTCGGGTGCCAGTGCTCTCCCTTCATCTCAGGAGCCGACCGGAGGCCGGGTGTCAGGGTTGTCGTCATCGATCTCGGGCGTCGCCGTCGCCGCAGCCGCGAAGCCCGGGTCCGAGCGCACGTCGGCGACACCGAGCGCGTCCGCAGCAGGCGGCCCGGCACGGCCGCACGTTGGCGGCCGTGCCGAAGGCTGCGTGAAGCCGACTCCTACGACGCGAGCATCTGCGCCACCACCGCGTACAGCTCCTTCGGGTCCCCGGCGAGCATCTGCTTGATCAACGCGGCCTGCTCGTCCACCACGACCTCGTAGTCGTCACGTTCGACCCCGTCCAGGGTGGCGCGCGCCACGTCCGCCGGGTCGGTCTTGGCCATCGAGATCCCCGCGGTCATGTCGGTGTCGGCCACTCCGAGGTGCACGGACATCACCGCGGTCCCTTGGCTGGCCAGCTCGTGGCGCAACGCGTTGCCCATGTTCCACAGGGCGGCCTTCGACACCGCGTAGGCGGAGGCTCCGGGCATGGCGAGCCAGGAGGCACCCGAGGCGATGTTCACGATGCTCCCACCGCCGTTCGCCGCCAGGACGGGTGCGAACGCGCGGATCACGGACAGGGTGCCCCAGACGTTCGTGTCCATGTCGGCGTGCGCTGCGTCCAGGTCGCCCAGCAGGGTCGCCGTGGTCGCGATCCCGGCGTTGTTGATCAGGAGATCGACGTCGGTCGCGACCGCAGCGGCCGCTGCGACGGACGCGGGGGAGGTGATGTCGAGGGCGAGGCGCTCGACGCCCTCGAGGTCGATCAGTTCGGGGCGTCGGGCGGTGGCGTAGACCTTCGCCCCGCGGGCGATCAGCTGTGCGGCGAGGTGGCGTCCGATACCGCGGTTCGTGCCGGTGACGAGGGCGGTGGCTCCAGAGAGGTTCATGCCCGCTACGGTAGAACCTGACGTCAACGTGAGGATCAAGCCCGAGGGACAGAACGATGCGGATCGGTGAACTCGCAGAACGGGCCGGCGTCAGCGTCCGGTCACTGCGGTACTACGAGGAGCAGGGGCTCCTCGAGTCGGAGCGGACCGCGGGCGGACACCGGGAGTACCGCGAGCCCGACGTCGCGCGGGTGCGCTTCATGCAGATGCTCTACGCGGCGGGCATGCCGAGTCGTCGGATCGTCGAGATCCTGCCCTTCCTCGACACCGGGGTCGCGACGCGGACGATGCTCGACCACTTCGACGAGGAGAGCGATCGCATCCGACGCCAGATCGAGGCCCTCGGCGCCACCCACGACCGCCTCGCGCGGCTCCGCGACATCGCGGCGGAGTCCGTCGCGGGGCGGCCGCCGGAGGAGTGCCGCTCGTCGGCGAACGCCGCCGCCGCCTGAGCACGCCGACTAGCTGGCGGCGGGCCTGCTGAACAGGTTGACGACGTTGCCGTCCGGGTCGCGGACCAGTGCGGAACGGTTGCCCCACGGCATCGTGGTCGGCTCCAGGACGACGTCGTCGCTGCCGAGCTGCAGTCCGGCGAAGTCGCCGTCGACGTCGGCGACCTCGAACTCGATGAGCACGGAACGGTTCGTGGCCGGCGTCAGCGCGCCGCTGAGCATGGCGACCGTGGCGGTGCTGGCGATCGCGAGGGTCGCACCCGGGCCGCTGAACTGCGCGAAGACCGGTGCGGGGCGCTCGGCCGGCTGGCCGGTGATCCGCTCGTAGAAGGCGACCATGCCCTCGAGGTCGTCGGTGATGATGCGGACGGATGCGAACGACATGGGGTTCCTCACGGTGGTGCTGCTGACTCGGAGCGACCAGCTTCACCGGCCGCCGCGACACCGTCCTGTCGGTGTTTCCGGAAACCGACCGCGTTTCCGGAAACCGACCGCGTTTCCGGAAACCGACCGCGCTAGTCGTCGAGGACCGGCCGGAGTCGTCCGTACTGGATCGCGAGGTCCTCGGATCGCAGGACGCGCTGCGCCGGCCGCTTGTCGGTGACCTCGACCGACAGCATCCGGTCGCCCCGGAACGCCCGCACCCCGTCGCGGGTCCGGCACCAGGCGATCAGGTACCACTGACCGTCCTTCCCGATCGACCCCAGCGGTTCGACGTCGCGGACGGACTCCGCTCCGCCAGCGTCCCGGTACCGGAGTCGCACCACCCGATCCGCGCGCAGGGCCGCCGCGAACTCGGCCGGGGCGACCGTGTCCTCGTCGTCCTCCAGGAAGTGCACCCGGGACGCCAGTGCGCTGGCTCGTGCGGCATCCCCGGCGGGCATGACCGCGAGCGTCTTCCTGGCCGCGGTCTGCGCCGCGTGCCGGAACGGACTCCGCCCCAGCGAGCCGAGCCCGATCAGCACCGCGAGGGCCTCGTCCGGCGTGAAACCCGCCGGGCCGAGCGTCGCGGACGCGTCGATGACGTACCCGCCGGTCCGGCCGGGCTCCGCCCAGATGGGCAGACCCGCCTGCTGCAGCGCGGAGATGTCCCGTTCGATGGTCCGGACCGACACCTCGAACCGCTCCGCGAGACGACGCGCGCTCCGCGGCTGCGGGGCGACGGCGCGCAACTCCTCCACGAGGCCGTAGAGCCGGTCGGTGCGATTCACCTCGCCATCTTCGCTGTCGTGCCGAGGGTTCCGTCAGATCCACGCCGTCCCGTCTGCCACGTGCTCGTGGGGCTCGTGTCCGTCGGCCTAGGCTGCGAGGGTGTCCGCAGCCCTGACCGTCGAACTCCTCCGGACGTTCGGTGTTGCTCTCGAACCCGGCTTGACGGAACGGGAACTGGCGCGGGCTGAGCGTCGGTACGGCGTCCGGTTCGGCGCGGACCACCGAGCCCTGCTCTCCCTCGCGCTGCCGAGCGGGGACGGCTGGTTCGACTGGCGCGCGCGGAACGACGAACGACTGCGGCGAGCGATCCGGTGGCCGGTCGAGGGCGCCCTGTTCGACGTCCGTCACGACGCCTTCTGGCCCGGGTCGTGGGGCGAGCGACCCGGCGACGAGTCGCAGCGTCTCGAGGTGGCTGAGCGGCACCTTCGGCAGTGGCCGCAGCTGGTGCCGTTGTACTCGCACCGCTACCTGCCTGCCGCGCCGCTCGGCAGCGGGGCGCCGGTCTTCTCGGTGCACCAGACGGACGTGGTCATCTACGGCGATGATCTCGTCGACTACGTCAAGCGTGAGTTCCGGCCGGATCGTACCGAGTGGGAGACCAGCGTCGGGATGCACGACCTGGAGCCGTGGACGCTGCTCGCCTTCGGCGAGGACGTGCCCTGAACGCAACGAGCGGATCGGACTGCCGGCGGTCCTGAACGCGACGGCTGCCGGACTGGAGGCACGGTGCCAGCTGGCACCGTGCCTCCAGTCCGTCCTGGGGTCGTGCCCAGGGCGTGTCAGGACTCCGACAGGAATCCGGCGCGCAGCGTGAGGGCTCCGTCAGGGAAGGGCTCGCGCCGTCGGCGGTCCGGCATGATCGGCAGGTTGCCCGCATGCACCACGGAACCAGGAGGACACCGGTGGCCCTCATCGACAACGGCATCTACGTCAACGGAACCCGAACGGAGTCGCCGCAGGACCTCAGCCTGACCGACGAGGCGCTCGACGCTGCCGGAAGCGGCGCGATGGCCTGGATCGGGCTGTTCCGACCGACGGCCGCCGAACTGGCCTCGGTCGCGGACGAGTTCGGGCTGCACCCGCTCGCGGTCGAGGACGCGCACAAGGGGCACCAGCGGGCGAAGCTCGAGCGCTACGGCGACACCCTGTTCGTGGTGCTGCGACCCGCCTGGTACGACGAGGACGAGGAGACCGTCGAGTTCGGTGAGGTACACCTGTTCACCGGGCGCGACTTCGTCGTGACCGTCCGGCATGCGGAGCAGCCGAACCTCGCCGACGTGCGGAAGCGACTCGAAGCCGATCCGGACGCCCTCGGGCGCGGGTCCGAGGCGGTGCTCTGCGCGGTCCTCGACGAGGTCATCGACAGCTACGCCCCGGTCGTCGCCGGGCTGCAGGACGACATCGACGACATCGAGGACGACCTGTTCGACGGGGACGTCGACCCGGCGTCCTCGCGGCGGATCTACCAGCTGCTCAGCGAGGTCATCGGGTTCCAGCGCGCCATCGGCCCGCTGCCCGGGATGCTCAACGCGTTGCTGCGCGGCGCCGAGAAGTACGGCACGGACACCGAGGTGCAGAACCAGCTGCGGAACGTGCTGGACCACGCGATCCGCGTCACCGAGCGCGTGGACACGTTCCGGACGCTGCTCGAGAACGCCCTCACCCTGCACTCGACCCTGGTGACGCAGGAGCAGAACGACGCGATGCGCCGGATGACCAGCGCGAGCCTGGCACAGGGGGAGGAGAGCCGGCGGCTGGCGCGGGCGTCGATGGAGCAGGGCGAAGAGGTGAAGAAGATCTCGTCGTGGGCGGCGATCCTGTTCGCTCCCACGTTGGTCGCGTCGATCTACGGCATGAACTTCGAGCACATGCCCGAGCTGCGGTGGGTGTGGGGGTACCCGGCGGCGATCGTCGCGATGGTCCTGTTGGCGGTCGTGCTGTGGGCGGTGTTCAAGCGGCGGCACTGGCTCTGAGCGTGCGTGACGACGGACTGGAGGCGCGGTGCCAGCTGGCGCCGCGCCTCCAGTCCGCCGGTCAGTCCGTCCAGGTCTGCTGGACGAGCGCTTTCAGGAGGCCGTCGGTCGGGACGTTCGACTGCGTGATCGAGATCCAGGTGTCGCCGCGCACGAAGAACGTGTGCGTCGTCTCCACCTGATCCGAGTAGTACATCGACGTCTCGGTGTGCTGGCACGAACGTCCACCGAGCGTGTCGGTGCAGGTCCAGTCCTTGTCGGCGACGACGCGGAGGCGAGCCTGCAGGACGTCACGATCTGCCGTGCCCATCTCGAGGAACAGCCCCTCGTCGCCCTCGGAGGTACCGCCCGGTGTCCAGGAACAGACCAGCTCCGCGTCCTCCTTGAACGGGGTCTCGGGGTCGATGTAGTAGTCGGTCCTGCCGCCCGGTACCTGGGGTCGGAACTGGGTGATCTCCAGCGAACCGAACAAGCGCGGAGCATCGGCGGCCGGCACGGCGTCGGTGCACGCCCCGGGGATCGTCGCCGTGGTGTCGGCCGGCGCCGGGGTCGGCGTGATGCGGGCCGCGGACGGTGACGGTGACCCGGTCGGTGTCGGTGTCGGCGGTGCAGAGGACGGCACGGGTGCGGGTGCTGCGGCGAAGGGCGTCGGAACGAGTCCGAGCGCCACCGAACCGCTCGCGGTGCCGAGGCCGAGCACGCCGATCAACGCCACGATGAGGCCGACGCGACGGCGTGCTGAGGCCGGGCGTGGCTTGTCGTGCATGCCCCGGACGACCTGCTGCCGCATGCCGGCGAGCATCCGCTGCATCTCGTCGCCACCGGGCGGCTCGTTGCTCATCGGGGACCCGGGGTCGGTTCGTCGTTCATCGTTCATCGTTCGTCACCGCCTTCTTGATCCGTGCACGGGACCGCCACACGCGCTGGGTGACGGCGCCGACGCTCATGCCGAGCAGGTCGGCGGCCTCGGCGTAGGAGCGGCCCTCGATGAGGCAGAGCTCGCACACCTGGCGATCGAGTGGTGCGAGCGCGTCGATCTCGGCGCGGACCCACCGCAGTCGCTCGCGGGCGTCGTCGTCCGGCTCGGGCGCCGCGAGCTCGTCGGGCAGGTCGACACCCTCGTGTCGTCGCTGCTGTCGCCGCAGGTTCGCGGCGTGGTTCCGGCACACGACGAGCAGCCACGGCAGGAGCGACTCCCCGGGGACCTCCACGGTGTCGGCCTTCTGCCAGAGGGTCAGGAACGCGTCCTGCACGATCTCCTCGACGTCCATGCGCCGCGTGACCAGTGCCCACGTGTACCGGGTCATGGTCTCGGCGTGACGGTCGAACAACGCGGTGACCGCACTGCGGTCGCCGCGCGCTGCTGCCGCCACGAGCGCGCTGTCCGGCTCGGCTGATCGGTTCATGTCCACCCCCTTCACTCCGCAGTGTGCACGGAGGGGACATCCTCACAGATCGGTCGTCGCCGGGCGTGTCGCGACCGGGGCCGGCGCTCCGACCGGCACCGTCACGGATCGCGAGGGCACCCTGCCCTGGTGACGGCGCGGTGGTCCCCACGCCGTGACGGACTGGAGGCACGGTGCCAGCTGGCGCCGTGCCTCCTGTCCGTCCGCTGGTCGCGTCGCGCGACCGACGCCGGCTTGTTCACCCAACCGACGCATGCGCGTGGCAGGGTGGTCCGGGGCATCGTCGCCCGCAGCCCAGCCAGCCGCCAGCGGAGCACGATGCCAACACCCGACCTGATGATCGTCACGGACCTCGACGGGACGTTCCTCGACCACCACGACTACTCGTTCGACGCGGCCCTGCCGATGCTGGAACAGCTGCGGGCGGACGACGTCCCCGTGGTGTTCTGCAGCAGCAAGACGCGTGCCGAGATCACGGCGCTGCAGGCACGCACCGGGCTCGACGGACACGCGTTCGTGGCGGAGAACGGCGCGGTTGTCGTCGGACCGGTGGGCGACGTGCTGGTCGGACCGGTCGACGGTGAGCTCGAGCGGCTGCACGCGGAACTCGACCGCGTCCGCCAGTCACTGCAGCTGCGGTTCGAGACCTTCGGCGGCGTGACCGACGCGGTCGTCGCCGCGTGGACCGGCCTCGACCTCGAAGCGGCCGGACGAGCGCAGCAGCGCGAGGCGTCCGAGGTGCTGCTCTGGCACGCCGAGGACGACGACCGGTCGGACGCGTTCCGCGCGGCGCTCGCCGCGGTCGGCCTCGACCTGGTGCGCGGCGGTCGGTTCTGGCACGTGCTGCCGGCGGGCCGCGACAAGGGCGCGGCGGTCCGGACGCTGATCGCCGACCACGAGCGTCGGACGGGCAGGGTCCCGCGCACGATCGGACTCGGTGACGGCCCGAACGACACGGCGCTGCTCGACGCCGTCGACTTCGCCGTCGTGGTCCGCGGGCACGGCCCGGCACCCGGACCGCTCGCCGACGACCGCCCCGAGCGCGTCCACCGCACGACCGTCCCCGGCCCGCAGGGCTGGACCGAGGGCCTCACCCGGTTCACCACCCCGTCCGTCAGGAGCCACCGATGAGCGACTTCCACCAGAACGGCGTCATCACGACGTTCCACGACCTCGGTCGCCGCAGCACCGCGAGCCTCGAGGAGGACCTGCGGGGCTTCGCCGAGAAGCGTCCGATGAGCCTGATCCTGCCGGCGCTGTACTCCGAGCTCGAGCGTCCGGCCCTGTCGCGGATCGTCGACGAGCTGGCCGAGGCCGACTGGCTCAGCGAGATCGTGATCGGGCTCGACCGCGCCGACCGCTCCCAGTTCGAGCACGCCCGCGAGTTCTTCTCGCGGCTGCCGCAGCGGCACCGGATCCTGTGGAACGACGGGCCGCGACTGCGCGAGCTCGACGCCGAACTGGAGCGCGCGGGTCTGGCACCGGGGGAGCCCGGCAAGGGCCGGAACGTCTGGTACTGCACCGGGTACGCGCTGGCATCGGAGCGGGCGGACTGCATAGCCCTGCACGACTGCGACATCACCACCTACGAGCGGGGCATGCTCGCGCGGCTGTTCTACCCGGTCGCGAACCCCGCGTTCGACTACGAGTTCTCGAAGGGCTACTACGCCCGCGTCGCCGACGGCCGGATCAACGGTCGCGCCGCCCGGCTGCTCGTCGGGCCGCTGCTCCGCTCGCTCCGCCAGGTCTACGGGGAGTCCGAGTACCTGGAGTACCTCAGCAGCTTCCGGTACCCGCTGTCCGGCGAGTTCGCGATGCGCGCCCACGTGCTGAACGGGCTGAAGATCCCCGGCGACTGGGGACTCGAGATCGGCATGCTCTCCGAGGTCTACCGCGACTACGCGACCCGGCAGGTGTGCCAGGTGGAGATCGCCGACGCGTACGACCACAAGCACCAGCCCCTCGCCGAGGCCGACGGCACCGGCGGCCTCGCCCGGATGGGCAACGACATCGTCCAGTCGCTGCTCCGGAAGCTCGCGACGATGGGCGTCCCGCTCACGTCCGACTCGTTCCGGGTGCTCAAGGCGACGTACTACCGGAACGCGCTCGACATCGTCGAGGTCTACCGGCACGAAGCCGAGATGAGCGGGCTCGCGTTCGACCAGCACGCCGAGGAAGCCGCCGTGGAGCTCTTCACCAAGGCGATCCTCGACGCCGGCGGCGCCTTCACGGCGCGGCCGAACGACAAGCCGTTCATCCCGAGCTGGAGCCGGGTGCGCTCAGCGGTTCCGGACGTGCTCGACCGGCTGCGGGACGCGGTGGAGGCGGACCAGCAGGACTGACCGGTTCGCTCGACCGGGTGACGGCGTCGACGAAGCCTTCAGCGACCAGACCGGCGCAAGCCGTCGAGGGGGACCCACCCTGGCTGCGAGCGTTGCCACGATCGGAAACGGTCGATGCGCCCCTGCGCGGCTGCCACGGCAGGCCGAGCCCGCCGGATCACGCGGCTCCGCAAGACGAGGAAGCCCGAGCCCACGAGGACGAAGAAGCCCGCCAGAGCCAGCCCCGTAAATCGGATCGGACCGACTACCGACCAGCCGATCGAGGCGCCGCCGAGCGCACACAGCACACACCCCCAGAACAACAGTCGGCTCGCGGTGTGCCGGAAGGTCCGGACGAGCCGTTCATCGTGTTCGATCGTCGGCGTGCTGCCGGGCTCTGACTCTGCGAACCCCACCCGGAGCCGCATCACGAGCCCCAGATGACGTACGCGACGACCCCGAGGACGACGACACCGCCGATGGGAACGAAGAAGATCCAGTCGTTCCGGATCGGCGCGCTACCCGGTTGATGGTCTCGCTGGAACGGGGCGACCGGGTTGCCGCTGACCCCGGGGAGGAAGTCGGTCGAGTGCTGTCGGACCGGTTCTTCGGGACGCTGGTCGTGCATGTGACCCCCCAGAGTCGTCGGGTGCTGATGACCCTCCCGTCGATCTTGCCCGACATCGGGTGCCTTGACCACCACCGGTGCAATCGGCCGACTCGTCATCCGTGCTGCGGGTCCCACCCGTCGGATCCTGGCGCCCAACCGAGTTCCGGACCGAGACGCTCAGCGATGTCGGTGATGATCTGCGCGTAGTCGTCGGGCTCGAACGAGAACGGGAGCGCGAAGGCGACCTCGGTGACCGCCTGGTAGCCGACGTCGGCACGGAGCCGGTCCGCGATCTCGGCCGACGTGCCGACCAGGTCGGCGGCGAAGAGCATCCCGGCGGGGCCCTGCGGGACGCCGACGCGACCCGAGCGGCTGTCGACGTAGGCGCGGTAGCGGGCCGCTTGCTCGGCGGTCGCGGTGTCGGTGGGGATGACGACCAGGCCCTGCGAGATGCGGGCGGCAGCGGGGTCGGGGTGGACGTCGAGGTAGGCGTCGATCTGGGCGCGCTGGTTCGTGGCGAAGTCCGTGCCGACCTCGCTGCGGGTGACGCTCGAGGTGAGCAGGTGGAAGCCGTTCTCGCCCGCCCACACGGCCGACTTCGTGCTGCCGGTGCCGTACCAGATCCGTTCGGCCAGGCCGGCGCTGTGCGGCTGGACGGTGCTCGCGAACTCCTCGATGCCGCGGCGTTCGACGGTCTCGGTCGCCGTCACCGGGTCGCCGCGCACGAGGTCACGGAAGCGCAGGAGCCGGTCGTTGCCGAGGTCCTCGTGCTCCAGGGTGTCGGGGTAGATCGCGTCGCGGTACAGGTCGAAGTTCATCGGCGTGCCGACCGAGAACCCGGGGTTCAGGCGGCCACCGAGCAGGACGTCCACCGTGCTGAGGTCCTCCGCCAGGCGGAACGGGTTCTCCGCGCCGATCGGGGTGACGGCGGTGCCGAGATCGATGCGCGAGGTGCGCTGCGAGGCCGCCGCCATCACCGCGACGGGGGAGGAGATGCCGTGCTGCAGGTGCCGGTGCCGCAGCCAGGCGCTGTCCAAGCCCAGGGTCTCGGCGCGCTCGATCACGCGCAAGGTGTCCTCGTGGCCCTCGGACGGTCGGGCGGGGTCGAACGACCCGATCGTCAGGAAGCCGAGCCGGTGCAGGGGAGTTCCGTCGAGGGGCATGGGTCGATCGTGCCAGATGCGTCGTCCGTTGCGGCTGTCGATGACCGTCGTGCAGCCGCCGGGTCAGTCGCCGCTCTCCTTGATCAGCGCTTCGACGTTGTTGCCGTCCGGGTCGGACACGAACGCGGTGTACGCGCCGTACTCCGGCCAGTAGCGCGGCTCGTGCCGTGACACCCCGCCGGCGGCGACGGCTTCGCGGTGGAAGGCGTCGACCTCGCTCCGTGACCCGGCCTCGAACGCCAGGTGGAGTCCGCGCGTCGTCGCCTCGGGGGTCCGGGCGGTCTCGAGCGAGACACTGGGGGTGTCGTCCCCGTGCTGCCAGAACTCGGCGACGGCGTCCGTGCGGTAGCCCGCTCCGATGCCGAGGGGCGCGAGGGCGGCGGTGTAGAACGCGTCGCTCGCGGCGAAGTCGCTGGCGAAGATGCCCAGGTGGTGGATGAGGTGACGACCCGGCATGGGACGACCCTAGGCCGCCGTCACGGCATCCGTCCGGGCAGCTTCCCGGTCCCGCTGGCAGGCTGGATCCGTGCACATCACCCTGGACTCCGCGACCGACATCGTCATCTCCGGCATCCGTTTCCCGGAGGGGAACCGCTGGCACGACGGACGGCTCTGGTACTCGGACATGCACACCGGCGAGGTGTTCTCGGTCGACCCGTCCTCGACCGACGGCCCCCGGCTCGAGGCCACCGTCGACGGGCAGTCGTCGGGGCTCGGGTGGCTCGCCGACGGGCGGTTGATCGTCAGCTCGATGGAGTCCCGCACGGTCGTCGCCGTCGACCCGGACGGCAGCACCTCGGTGTTCGCCGACCTGTCCACGATCGAGTCGTCGCTCGTGAACGACCTGGTCGTCGACGCCCAGACCGGCCGGACCTACATCGGTGCCTTCGGGTACGACCTGTACGCGGGCGAGGAACTGCGCCCCGGCCCGCTCTACGTGATCGACCCCGACGGTTCGGTCCGCCTCGCCGCCGAGGGCCTGGTGTTCCCGAACAGCGCCAACATCCTGCCCGGCACCCGGACCCTGGTGGTCAGCGAGACGTGGGGCGGCCGGCTCACCGCGTTCGACATCGAGGACGACGGTTCGCTGACCGGGCGGCGCGAGTGGGCAGCCCTGCCCGGCGGCGTGACCCCGGACGGCAGCACCGTCGACCGTGACGGCGCGATCTGGGTCTGCTCGGTCGACACGGGCGAGTTCCTGCGGGTCGTCGAGGGCGGCGAGGTGACGGACCGCATCGACGCACCCGGGGACTGCGCGATCGACTGTGCGCTCGGTGGCGAGGACGGCCGCACCCTCTACCTGGCGACCGCCGACAGCTACGACCCGGCCGTGACGGCGACGACGCGCGCCGGTCGGATCAGTTCGGTGCGCGTCGAGGTCCCCGGGTGGTGAACCCGAGCGACCTCGCCGAGGCGACGCGTCGTGCCGAGTACCTGGTCGAGCACGGGCCGACGGTGGTCGTCATGTCGCAGCAGGCGGGGTTCGCCGGCCTGTCGATCCTGTGGGCGTTCATCAGCGTTCCCTCCGTGCTCCGCACCGACTCGGTGATCTGGTTCCTGTTCGCCCTGGCCGGAGCGGTCGTGAACGTGACCGCATGGGTCCGTGCTCGACGCCACCGCAGGCTGCTGCCCTACCTCGTCGAGACGCCGCAACAGCCGCTCGGCGCGCTCGCCCCGGAGGACCGCAAGTCCGTGACCCGACAGGTCAGCGGGAGGGCACCAGTGGCGCCCGATGCCGTGCCGCTGGTGCGGGCGATGCTCGCGTGGCAGCGACGCTCCACCCGGACCTCGGCCCCGACCCTGATCGGCACCGGGTTGAGCCTGTTGGGACTCGGCGGCGCCTCGGCCACGACGTTCGGTTGGGGTTGGGCGTTCCTGGTGTTCATCGCCGTCGTCGTGGTGTTCGTCACGGTCGCGACGGTGATCGGCGTGCGTCGAAGCCGCCGAGTCCTGGCCGAGATCGATCGGGCGGGGGCGCCCGTCTCCTGACCTCGTGCGCGTTGCCTCCACCGCGTTAGCGTGGTGCGGGGAGGTCGTGATGGACAGTCCAGGTTGGTGGGCGGCGATCGGCTGTGCCGTGCTCCTGCTCATCGTCGACGCGGCGATCTGGGGCATCGTGTCGATCGCTACGGACGGCCTCGGGCGGAACCGTGCAGCGGGCATCCGGCTGCCGTCACTCATGCGGAGCGACGCGGCCTGGCGCGCTGGGCACCTCGCCGCCCGCCGGGCCATGCGGCCGCTCCTGATCGGTGCCGCGGTCGTGGCGATCGTGTCCGTTCCGGCCCAGCTCATCCCGGCGCTCTACGTGGTGCTGCTCGGGCTGTCCTTGGCGACCACGCTGGCGGCGCTCGTCATCGGTGCGGTTTCGGCATCCCGCGCCGCGAACAGCGTTCCTCGCGACGATTGATCGGAGCGGCCATGCTGGTCCCATGTCGGACGAGGTGGTCGAGCAGGAGTGGTTCCGAGTCGTCCTGCGCTCCGTCGGCGGATCAGTCGACCGGATCGAACGGCTGCACGGCGGGGCGGTGAACCACACCTACCGGGTGGACCGTGCGGGTGCTGCTCCGGTCGTGCTGCGTTTCCCGGTTGACCCGCTCCGGCAGGACGAGTACCCCGTCGAGTCGTGGGCCGCACGGAGTGCGAGCCGGGTCGGCATCCCGGTCCCCGAACCGCTCGCCCACGGGTCGGAGGGCGGTGTCCCCTTCTCGGTGTCGGAGTACGTCGCACCTGACCCACGACCGATCGACCGCCCGTGGCGGTGGCTCGGTCGCTCCGCGCGAGCCGTCGCCATGATCCCGCTCGTCGATGCGCCTCGGTCGTTGTTCACGAGGTTCGGCGA
The DNA here is from genome assembly GCF_030209645.1 of Curtobacterium sp. ME-Dv--P-122a. NCBI lineage: Bacteria > Bacillati > Actinomycetota > Actinomycetes > Micrococcales > Microbacteriaceae > Curtobacterium > Curtobacterium sp. ME-Dv--P-122a. The sequence goes on along the minus strand of NZ_JARVRO010000015.1, from coordinate 34,622 downwards.
CGACCTCCGGCTCGCCTGGACGGCGCACCTCGACTACAACCTCGACGCGCTCGGCGACGACGATCTGCTGCTCCGTGACGGTGCCTACGCGTCGCCGGACCGGTTGCGTGATCGTCTCGCTCCGCTGTCGGAGGCGCAGTTCGAGTTCGGGCTGGCCCACGGCGATCTCGCACCTCGCAACCTGATCTCCCGCGGTCCGGGCCAGCGGCCGGTGCTCATCGACTGGGGCGCCGCGGAGACCGGGCCGGCACCGTGGACGGATGCCCGCCGGGTGTTCACGTGGACGTTCATCGACGGGTCCGTCACCCGCGCGGACCACGACGAGTTCATGACGGCTGCCGGACTCCCGTCGGACGACGACCACCGGCGGCTCGCGTCGATGACTGCGCTGCACCTGCTCGACGTCACACGGTGGGCGCGTGACCGGCGACCGGACCTGTACGACGAGTACCTCGGACGCTGCCGCAGCGGACTCGAGCGCATCGAGGAGATCGTCGGACCGGCCTAGCCCACGCGGCCCCGACCCGAGCGCGTCCGCGCGGTGCGAGGTTGTACACGTGGTTCGAGGCATCCGGGGTCGCACCACGTGTGCAACCTCGCACCAGACGGAACCGGCGCCAGGCGACAGGGGCGACACGGACGGCGCGCACCGCCCGCCACCACGCGCACCCGGGTCACCCGCACCCCTCCGGGTACGGCAGACTGCACGGACAAGCATCCAGGAGTGATCGTCATGTTCGTCGCCGCCATCGTCTTCCTCGTCATCGCGCTCGTCGCGCTCTTCTTCCGAACACGCACCTACTCCACCCCCGCCCGACCGGCCACACCCGGTCGCGAGGCACGTCCCGCCGTCCCGACGCGCCGCCCGAACCTCATCGCGACGTGGACTGCAGCAGCCGCCGGCGTCCTGTTCGTCGGGCTCACGCTCGGCAGCACCCTGTACGCGCAGGACACGGGCGAGTCGAAGGTGCAGGTGGACATCTCCGGCAACATCGTCGGGCAGACCACGGACTCCGGGTTCCACTTCAAGGCACCGTGGGCGACGCTCCACACGTTCAACATCCGGAACCAGACCGTCACCTACATCAACGCGGTCAACGGTTCCGACTCGGACAACAACGGCAACGTCCGCTCCGGCCCGTACGTCACGGTGCAGGACCAGGACGGCGTCTCGTCGAACGTCAGCCTCAACCTGCAGTACAGCATCGACGCGAAGTCGGTCACCGACATCTACCGGTCGTACAAGACCGAGGAGAACTTCAAGACGCAGTTCATCGGCAACTCGGTGCGCAGCGTCGTCCGCCAGGTGCCGAACGACTTCACCACCATCGAGCTCATCACCAAGCGCGGCACGGTCGAGAAGGCGATGATCCAGGCGCTCGAGACGCGCTGGAAGGGCTCGGGCGTGCACGTCGACAACTTCGCGCTGCAGGAGATCACCCCGCCGAAGTCGGTCATCGACGCGTACGCCACGGCGCAGCAGGCGCAGATCCAGGTCACGAAGGAGCGCGCGCTCCTGGATGCCAAGAAGGTGCAGGCGCAGCAGCAGGTCGCCGAGGCGCAGGGTCAGGCCGACGCGAACGAGGTCCTCAACGAGCACCCGCTCTCCGACGCCGCGCTCAAGCAGCGCGAGATCGAGGCGCTCAAGAGCGCCGGCGACAACGGCTCCCTGATCGTCGTGCCGCAGGGCACCGACAACATCCTCAGCCTGCCGGGGACCTCGGGTTCGAAGAGCAAGTAGCGCTCGCCGAGACGCCGCCCAGTCGCCGAGACGCCTCCGTTTTCGGAGGCGTCTCGCGCACGAGGCGGCGTCGGGGGAACACGACGGCGTCTTCCGGATCCGAGACGCGCGCCGAGACGGACGGGAGGCACGGTGCCAGCTGGCACCGTGCCTCCCGTCCGTCGTCGTGGCGGGGTCCAGGGCCCCGCTCAGGCCGCGCCGTGACTGGCGCGGCTGCGCCGCGAGAGCGAGTCGATGATGACGGCCAGCAGCAGGACCGCGCCGGTGATCATGTAGCGGATCGACGAGTCGAGGCTCAGCAGGGTGAGCCCGTTCGAGATCGACTGGATCACGATGATGCCGAGCAGCGCCGACCAGGCGCTGCCTCGGCCACCGAACAGGCTGGTCCCGCCGATGACGGCTGCGGCGATCGCGTTGAGGTTCGTGTCCCCGGCGCCGGACGACAGGCTCGCGGAGTTGAGGCGGGCGGCGGCGAGGATGCCTCCGACGGTGGCGAAGAGCGAGGTCAGCATGAACACCGAGATGTAGATGCGGTTCACCCGGATGCCGGAGCGCCGTGCGGCCTCGACGTTGCCACCGACCGCGAAGACCGAACGGCCCCAGCGTGTCCGCTTCAGTACGAAGTTCATCAGCACGACCAGCACGACGAAGAACACGAACGAGGTGCCGGTGCCGAAGTCGCGCGACAGGTACCAGACCATCAGCGCGAGGCCGAGGAACAGGGCGACGGCCTTCACGACGGTCAGGGACATCGCTCCGGTCGACAGCCCGGCACGGCGACGACGGGCAGCTCGGCGGACCTCGGTGAAGAAGAGTCCTCCGGCGGCCAGGACGGCGAGCAGGTAGGCGAGCCACGGCGGCAGGTACGAGGCCGAGGCGAACTGCACGATCGGGGAGTCGTACGGCAGGTTGATCGAGCCGTTCGGGCCGAGGATGAGCAGCTGCAGCCCGAGGAACCCGAGCAGACCGGCGAGTGTGATGACGAAGCTCGGCACCCCGAAGCGGGTGAACAGCAGGCCGTAGAGCAGGCCGGCGGCGGCACCGACGGCCAGGGCGACGGTGAGCACGAGCCACAGCGGCCAGCCGAGCGTCGTGAGGCCCTGGCCGAGGATCGCGGCGGAGAGCCCGCTGACGCTGCCGACGGACAGGTCGATCTCACCGAGCAGCAGCACGAGGACGATGCCGATCGCGATGGTGCCGACCGCGGCGCACTGCAGGGCGAGGTTGACCAGGTTGCCCGGGGACAGGAAGTCGGGGGAGAGCGCCTGGAACACCGCCCAGATGACGATGAGCCCGACGACCACCGGCAGCGAGCCGATGTCACCGCCGCGCACCCGGCGGACGAACGCCTTCGCCGCGCCGCCGATCCCCTGGTCGCGCAGGAGCCGCTCGTCCTGCAGGTCGGCCGCCGAGGGGGTCGGGGTCGCTGCGGTGAGGGTCTCGTCGGTCTTGCTCATGCGCTGGTCTCCTGCTCGGTGCGGGCGGCGGCACGACGGGTGACGGCGTTGTCGGTGGCGCCGGTGATGGCTGCGATGATCTCCTCGTAGGAGACGTCGTCGATGCGGAACGTGCCGTTGTTGCGGCCGAGTCGCAGGACCGCGACCCGGTCGGCGACGGCCTGCACGTCCGCGAGGTTGTGGCTGATGAGGACGACGCCGAGCCCGCGCTCGCGCAGGCGCTCGACGAGGTTGAGGACCTCGGCGGTCTGTGCGACACCGAGTGCGGCGGTGGGCTCGTCGAGGACGACCACCTGCGGGTCGCCGATCAGCGAGCGGGCGATCGCGACGGTCTGCCGCTGCCCACCGGACAGCGACGCGATCGGGATCCGTACCGACGGGATCCGGGCGGCGAGCTGCTGCAGGAGCTCCCACGAGCGGCGCTCCATCTCCTCTTCGTCGAGGAACGGGTGGGCGATCTCGCGCCCGAGGAACAGGTTCGAGACCACGTCGAGGTTGTCGGCGAGGGCGAGGTCCTGGAACACCGTGGCGATGCCGAGGGTCTGGGCCGCCGCGGGGTTCGGGACGGTGACCTCGTCGCCGCCGAAGGTGATCGTGCCGCCGTCCGGCGTGTAGACCCCGGCGAGGATCTTCACGAACGTCGACTTGCCGGCGCCGTTGTCGCCGACGATGGCGACCACCTCGCCCGGGTAGACGTCGAAGTCGATGTCGCTGAGGGCCTGGACGGCGCCGAACCGCTTGGTGATCCCGCGCAGGGACATCACCGGGTCGGCGGAGGGGTGTGCTGCTGGTGACGCGTTGCTCACGGGTGTCGTGCTCACGGGTGTCGTCCTCGATCGGTGAGGCCCGCCCGGTCCGCAGTCGGACCGGGCGGGCAGAGGGGGTCGGACCTACTTGATGCCGGCGCTGTCGCAGGCCGACTTGTACTGCGCGGTGCAGATCTTCGACACCTCGTACAGGCCGTCCTTGACGACCGTCGACTGGACGTTGTCCGTGGTGACGGCGACCGGGTCGAGCAGCGTCGACTGGACGCTGGCGCCGCCGGCGGTGTCGACGGTGGTGTCGCCCTTCGGGGTCTCACCCTTGGCGAACTGGATCGCCAGGTCGGCGGCCTTCGACGCCTCGGGCTTGAAGGCCTTGTAGACGGTCATGTACTGCTCACCGGCGAGGATCCGCTGGATGCCCGCGAGCGAGGCGTCCTGCCCGGTGACGGGCGGGAGCTCGGTGACGCCGGCCGACTTCAGGGCCGCGATGACGCCGCCGCCGGTGTCGTCGTTCGCCGCGTAGACGCCGGTGATCTTGTCCTTGCCGAGCTTGCTGATCTGGCCGGCTGCCCAGTCCTGCGCCTTGGCGGGGTCCCATCCGGGGGTGTCGTACTCGGCGAGCACCTTGTAGCCGCTGTCGTCGATGACCGAGTGTGCGCCCTTCTTGAACTGCGAGGCGTTGTTGTCGGTGGGGGAGCCGTTCACCATGATGATGCCCGAGCCCTCCGGGACCTTCTTCGCCTTGAGGGCGTCGACCAGGGCCTGCCCCTGCAGCTCACCGACCTTCTCGTTGTCGAACGAGATGTAGTAGCTCAGGTCGGGGCTGTTGATGAGCCGGTCGTAGGAGATCACCGGCACCTTCTTCGCCTTCGCCTGCTGGACGATGGACGCTGCGGCCTCGCCGTCGAACGGGTCGAGGACCAGGACCTTGACGCCCTGCGTGAGCATCGACTGGGCCTGCTGCAGCTGCTTCGACGCGTCGCCGTCGGCGTTCGCGTAGATGACCGAGCAGCCGCTGCACTGCTTCTTCACCTCGGCGGTGAAGAGCGGACGGTCGGCGCTGGCGTAGCGGGCGGTGACGGAGTCGGGCAGGAGCAGGCCGATCTTGGCCTTCGACGCGTCTCCGCCGCCTCCGCCGGAACCGGTCCCGGCGTCCGCGCCGTTGGAACAGCCCGCCAGGGTGGTGATCGCGAGCAGCAGGGCGCTGACGCCCAGCATCGCTCGTGTGGTGGATTTCTTCATTGAAACGTCCTCCAACAGTGGACCGCCCCCATCGGCGGTGCCCTGAGTGTGACAGCGAGCGTTCTTGGCTGCAAGAGTTGAACGCAAGGACCGCGCGCCGTGACGAAAACGTTATCCGGAGGGCGCGGAGCGGCACGGCCGGCGCAGCGCGGAGCGCCCCGGCCTGCACGGGGCGCCCCGGCCGGCACGGCCCGGCGCGTCTCCGCCTAGCGTGCGCGCGTCACGTCCACGGCCTCGATCGCCAGGGCCAGCGCGCCGGTCACCGCGGCCTTCTCGCCGAGCTGCCCCTGCACCACGTCCGGCGTGCCGTCCACGTCGACGATCAGCGACGACTCGAGGGCCTGCCGCATCGGGCCGAGCAGGAGTTCCCCGGCCCGCGCGAACTCGCCCGTGACCACCACCCGCTCGGGGTCGAGGACGTTGCACAGGCCCACCGCCGCCGAGCCGATCGCCCGCCCGGCGTCGGCCACGGCGCGCATGCAGACCTGGTCACCGCCCATCGCGCGCAGGATCAGGTCCGCCAGCTTCAGGGTGCCGACCTCGTCGCGGACGCCCTCGAGCACGGCGGGCGCGCCGGCGATCGCCTCGAGGCACCCGCGGTTCCCGCACCGGCACAGGGGCCCGTTCGGCAGGACGGGGGTGTGCCCGAATTCGCCGGCGATGCCGTGGTGCCCGCGGAACAGGTGCCCGCCGAGCACGAGTCCGGCGCCGATGCCGTTGCCGACGTCGAGCGTCACGACGGTGTCGCGACCCCGGGCGGCGCCGCTCCGGTGTTCCGCCAGGGCGGCGAGGTTGGCGGAGTTGTCGACCTGCACGGGCTTGTCCATCCGCCGGGCGAGCGACTGGCCGAGCGCGACGCCGTCCCAGCCGCGCAGGATCCCGCCGCGGGCCGTCATCCCGGTGCGGGCGTCGATCGGGGCGGCCACGGCGAGGCCGACGGCGAGCACCTCGTCCATCGACGACTCGATCGACTCCACCATGTCCAGCACGAGCAGCGCGGTCTTGTCGAGCTCGGCGTCGGCGCGGTGGTCGCGGGCCAGGGGCATGTGCCGCTCGGCCAGGACGGCGCCGTTCAGGTCCGACAGCGCCAGCCGCAGGTGCCGCGGCGAGACGTGCACCCCGGCGACCAGTCCGAGGCCGTGCGGCAGGGTCACGCGGAGCGCCCGACGGCCGCTCGAGGTGCTCGGCGTCGCGTGCAGGGCACCGGTCGCGACGAGTTCCTTGACGATGTTCGAGACGGTTGCGGGGGAGAGCCCGGTCACCCCGGCGAGCTCGACCTGCGTCAGCCCGCCGTGCCGCTTCACCGCGCTGACGACCCGGCCCCGGTTGGCTTCACGCAGTGAAGCTTGGTTCCCCGGACTGCGGCGCGGCTCTGACACGGGGACAGCGTAACGGGCGGGTCCGGAACGCTCGCCGTGACGGACTGGAGGCACGGTGCCAGCTGGCACCGTGCCTCCAGGCCGTGGGCGGTCGCGTCCACGGCCCGCGCCTGTCGTCAGACGCGTGGCGCCGTCCGGTCGAGGCGCGGGGTCGGGATGCCGAGCGCGCCGGCGGTGCGGCGGACGTCCTCGAGGACCGCCAGGGGTTCGGCGGCGGAGGGGTCGTCGTGTGCCGCGAGGCTCGCGCGGGCGATCGGCACCAGTGCCGTGGCCGCGGCGACGAGTGTCGCCGTCGTCCCCGGCAGCCGGACAGGCAGGGTCGAGGGGCGGTGTCGGGAGAGGTCGACGCCCCGCGCCTCCAGGACCGGGAGGAGCTCGCGGCCGGTCAGGAACGCGGCGCGGAGCGCGCGCCGGTCCCCGACCATCGTCGCCATGCCGCCGCTGCGCAGTGCCTGTGCGAACATGCCGGCGTCGAGCACGAAGTGCAGCCACAGCCATCCGCGGATGTCGTCCTCGTCCTGCACGGTGAAGCCCGCCCGCTCGAACACCGACCGCACCAGCTCCCGTCGGTCCGGAGTCGCGCCGGACGTCTCGAGTCGGACCGAACGGAGGACGGCGCCGTGCAGGACCCCGTCGGCGTCGAACCCGCCGCCGGCTCCCGGGAACCCGAACAGCACCCGGTCCGCGGCGAGCGGTGCGACCGCGGCGAGGGGTTCGTCCCACACGTTGCCGAGGACCAGCACCGTGGCGTCGCCGATGTGCGGTGCCAGGGTGGCCACGGCCTCCTGCAGCCGGTGGTGACCGACGCTGAGGACGACGAGGTCGTACGCGTCCGCTGTGGCGACCGACTCGACCAGTCGCGTCGGCGACGTCGATCGGGTGCGCCGACCCAGGGGTCCGCGGCGACCGTCGATGACGTCGGTCTGCACGCTGTCGCCGTACTCGGCAGCACGCCCCGGCCGCACCAGGTGGTCGACCTGGTGCCCGGAGTGCTGGAAGGCCTGGCCGTAGATCGTGGCGATGACGCCCCGGCCGAGCATGAGGATCCGCATCAGGCACCTGTCCGCTAGTCTGGAGACGATCTCCACTTGGAAGATATGGAGATTGTTTCCACTTGTCAAGGAGCGCCCGTGCCGGTCGAGGAACCCCTGCCTGCAGAGAAGCCGATGCGCGCCGACGCCCGCCGGAACCGCGACGCGATCGTGGCCGCTGCCCGGACGGCGTTCGAGCGTGACGAGCAGCTCCGGTTCGACGACTTCGCCGGACGCGCGGGAGTCGGCGTCGGCACCCTGTACCGACACTTCCCGACACGCGAAGCGCTGGCGGCTGCGGTCTACCGGGGTGAGGTCGACGTCCTCTGCCGCCGTGCTCGTGACTCGACGCGCCCCGCCGCTGCGAGCCTCGACGACTTCCTGCACGGGTTCGTGGAGTACGTGGTCGACCACGCGGGGCTCGCGCGCACCCTCGCCGCCGTGGTCGACGCCACCACGCAGGCCGAGGGCGGGGGAGACCTGGAGCGGACGCTCGCCGAGCTGCTGGCGCGCGCTGCCGCCGACGGGACCATCCGGTCCGACGTCGACCCCGGGACGGTGCTCATGCTGCTGCACGGCATCGGGGCCGGGATCGATCGCCCCGGGTGGGCGACGGAAGCCCGTGCTGCCGCCGACCTGATCTCCCGAGGGCTCCGGGTCCGCTGATCCGTCAGCGCGGTCGCGCCGCCGGAGCGGTGCGGGCACGGAGCAGGCGGGCACGGAGCAGCACGGCCGCGCTCGCAGTTGCGGCGAGCACGACGAGGGACCACGCCACCGCGCCCACCGCGCCGGCGGGGTGGACCACCGACTGTCCGACCGCGGCCTGCACGGTGAGGAGCACGGTGCCCGCCGCCCACGCGACCGCGACGACGACCACGATCCGAACCTGCGTGGTCGGGTGCGCCAGCCACGGCAGGCGCCGACCGGCGGCGGCGACCAGGAGCGCCACCAGCGGGAGCACCTGCAGGGCGTGCATGCCGACGAAGTGGGCGACCCGGTAGTCGCCGCCGACGGTGCTCCACCCGAGCAGCGGAACCCCGGGTCCGCCGTCCGCGATCCCCACCGTGTGGGCGCCGACGATGCCGTCCGGAGCGGTGAGCTGGGTGGGGGTCGGCCCGGTCATCAGGAAGGCGACCCCGATGCCGCCGAGTGCGATGACGGCACCGGCCCGGACGGCGATCGTCAGCGCCGGAGTCGGCAGACGCAGGAAGAACAGGGCGATCGAGGTGACGAAGGTGCAGAGGTAGAGCGTCGTGATCGCCACCGCCATCACCGCCCACACCACCACGTGCACGCTGTTCGACACGTTGAAGTGACTCGTCGTACCGGTCGCGGCGGCCCACACGATGAGCACCTGTTCCACCACCAGGGCCACGGCCACCACGGTGCCGAGTCGGCGAGCCAGCGTCCGCCACTTCGGCAGGTGGGCGATGAGCCACGCCCACGTGACGGCGTAGAGCAGGATCGACAGCGAGAACTTCAGCGGCTTCGCCCACGCCGGCACCCCGAGGATGGTCCGGGGATCCACGACGAGTCCGACGAGGCAGACCACGGTGGACGCGACCATCAGGCCGGCCACGGCCATGAGTGCCGGGTGCCACGCGACCGCTCGGCGGACGGCGGCGATCACCGGGTCACGCTCCGGGCGTGCAGCAGGGCGGCGGCCACCACGTCGGCGGTGGGGGTCGGGTGCACGCCGAAGGTCTGCTCGAACGCCGACGAGTCGAAGACGTAGGGGTCGGTGTACTGGTACCGCAGCTCGAGCGTCTCGCGGGCGGACGTGTTGAACAGCGCACCGAAGCGCAGCGTGGCCGACGACATCACGGCTGTGCGAGCGGCGGGTACCCCGGCGAGCTCGACGTACTGCCGCCCGGTCAGCGCCGGGGCGGTCGGCAGGTGCCAGGTCCGGCCTGTCGCACGGTCGTCGGTGCCGAGGACCACGAGCGCGTCGCCGATGTCGGTCGTGGCGGTGAGGGAGTGCGGCTGGTCGGCGTCGAGCAGCCAGGTCGGCCGCTTGCCGGCGGCGATCCGGTCGACGACGAACCCGTTGAACACGCTCGTCGTCGCCCCGGGGCCGGTGAAGTCGGCGCTCCGCCCGATGGTGACGGCCAGTCCGCGGTCGGCCGCGGTCCGCAGCTGTTCGAGGGCGGCTGCGCGCACCGCACCCTTCCGGCCGGAGGGGTTGATCGGGGTCGCCTCGGTCATCGGCCCGGACACGCGGCCGTAGGCGTAGACGTTGTCGAGGTACACCAGGTGGGTGCCCTCGGCCAGGGCTGCCTCGACGGTGTTGTCGACGATCCGCGGCCACTGGTCGGCCCAGACCCCCGACGAGTACGGCAGTCCGGCGACGAGGTACGCGACGTCGGCGCCGTGCAGTGCGCGGCGGACCGCGGTGGGGTCGAGCAGGTCGGCGATGACGTGGTCGGTGCGGGCGTTGGCGCTCTCGCTCTCGCTGTTGCCTGCCGTTGCTGGTGTCGACGGGCGCCGGCCGACGCACACGGCGGCGACGTCGTGCTCGCGGAGGGCTCGGAGCGTCTCGCGCCCGACGACACCGTTGCCGCCCAGGACGACGTGCAGCGGAGCGGTCATGCGCCGGCCTCGTCCGTCTCGGCAACGGGGAACAGGTCGTGGGTGGCGTCCTGCTGCGCCAGGCGCCGGAGTCCCGCGAAGAGCGGATCGCCGAGGACGGTGCCGATCACCATCAGCTCCGCCATCGCGGTCCGGCCGTCGCGGTGCTGCAGTGCTGCCACGTCGGCCCGTGCCGCGCTCGCCGCTGCCGACACGTAGGCATCGAGGTAGTCGTCCGGGGCGTCGAACCCGATGGTGCGCAGCCCGTCGAGCGCCCGGGCCGCGGTCTCGAGTCCCGGGTTGTCCGACGTCGCGCACCAGCCGGCGGCCGACACCTGTTCCTCGATCCGGGCACGGGCCTCCGGGGTCGCCTCGGACTCGGGGGAGCGCGGGGTGGTCATCGCGTACTGGGCGACGGCGAAGACCTCGGCCAGCGGTGCGGTCTCGGCATCGAGCACGGCCAGGACCTGCTTCGTCACGGCGACCGAGAGCCCGCCGGTCTCCAGGAGTGCCCGGACGAGCCGGACCCGTTCGACGTGCCGGTCGTCGTAGGCGGTCTGGTTCGGCGCCGACTTCTCGCCGGGAGGCAGCAGGCCTTCGCGTTGGTAGTACTTGACGGCGGTGACCGGCGTGGATGCCGCTCGGGCAAGTTCAGATATTCGCACTATCGGAGAGTAGCGGTATCTACTTGTGTCCACAAGGCTCTCGCCCTTGGGTGGGCAAGTGAGGGTGTGTCAACCTGCCAGTCCGCCTGTGTCTCCGCGCAGATCGGCACGTGGGTCATTGTCATGTCATACTCAGCGAAGCAGCACGACCGGCCGTCGGCGGGTCCCTGCTCGCAGGGCTTCGTCGCCTGCACTTGCCGCTCCCAGCAGGTCGAGCACCACGTTCTCCGGTCGATGCGCCGCGCCCTTCCCCGGGGCCTGGCTGCCGGCAGCTCATCGAGCTGTCCGCCCGCACGTGGTCGACGCAGATCCGACGTTCGACGTCGCAGAGAGCACACCATGAAGAAGATCATCACCGCCTCGATCATCGGCGCAGCGGGCGTCGCCCTCCTGCTCGGAGGCGCCGGCACCTTCGCGCTCTGGAACTCCAGCGCCGAGACCGCCGGGGGCACCATCGTCGCCGGCGCGCTCTCGATCAAGCCGACCACGCAGGCGGCGAGCTGGACCGTCAACGGCGGGTCGCCGCTCTCGACGCTGGACGGCTACCCGATCGTGCCGGGCGACGTCGTCACCTACTCGCAGGACATGGTCGTCACCGCGAACGGCAAGGGCCTGAAGGCCACCCTGGCCGTGGACCCGGCATCGGTCGAGGCCACCTCGACGTCGGCCCCGGCGGACGTCGCACTGGCGAAGTACCTGTCGGCGAACGCGGTGCTCACCGCGTCCGGTGACGGGGTCTCCGGTGCCGCTGCGCCGTACACGGTGACCGGGCAGACCGGCTCGCAGCAGGACGTCCGCGTCGGCGTGACCATCGCCTTCCCGAAGAGCACCACCCCCGGTGTCGAGGACGGCACGCAGAACGGGTCGGTCGACCTCGACGCCATCGCCGTGACCCTGACCCAGGCGTGAACCGCCGGCGCCGAGGGGGCGCGATGACCGGCTGGCCGACGGCGACGTTGCTCGCCGTCGCCGCGGTGGGGATCGTGGCGGTCGTCGCCATCTCCACCGACGGTGGCACGTTCGCCCTCCTCAGCGCCCGGTCCTCGACCGAGCCCGCGACGATCACCGCCGGGTCCGCGGACCTGTCGCTGAGCGGTCTCGCGCTGCCGTCCGCACCCCTCTACCCCGGTGCCACCGAGTTCGGCGTGGTCACCGCGACCAACACCGGTGACGTCCCCCTCGACCTCGGCGTCGCGATGGCGCGAGCCGGCACGACGACGTCGGCCTCCGGCGTCCGCAGTGACCTGCGGGTGACCGTCGGCGCTGCGACGTCGGCCGCCGTGTGCCGGGCCGGCAGCGTGCGCCCCACGTGGTCCGGCACGCTCGACTCGACCTCGCCGCGGTCCGCGGGCATCGCGCTGCTCCCGGGTGCCGCCGTCGTCCTCTGCCTCGCCGTCGCGATGCCGGCCGACGCGGCCGCATCGCAGCAGGGCCTCTCCACCGACTTCACCACGACCATCAGCGGGACGCAGGCAGGATCATGACCGACCGCACTCCACGTCGACGCGTGCTCCTGCTCGGAGTGACGGCCGCCGCGGTCGTCGTGCTCGAACTCGTGAGCGGCGGGACGGCGTGGGCGACGTGGACCGCCCCGGCGCAGTCCGTCCGGGCCGCCGCGACGACCGGCTCCGTCTCGGTCGGCATCCGCGGTGTCGAAGACCTCGCCACCACGTACTCCTCGGCCGCGCTGTCCCACACGGCGCTCGTCACGGTGTCGAACTCGGGGTCCGTCCCCGCCACCACCTCGCTCTCGCTCGCAGCGACCGCCGGGTCAGCGGTGTCGAACGCCGTCCGGGTCGACGTCTGGCAGTCCACGAACGCCAACCCCTGCTCCGGTGCTCCGTCGAGTGCCGCGGTCACCGGTTCGGGCACGACGATCGCCCCCGTGGTCGCCACCCTCGCCGCCGGCGCGAGCCGTTCGACCTGTGTGCGGACGTCGGTCAGCCAGGGCCAGCGATTCGACCTCTCCGGAGGCGCGACCACCCTCGACGCGACCGTCACCGCCCGCCAGGGGGCCTGGGTCGGCACCGCCCACGCCCGCGCCGCCCAGAGCGTCGCCGACACCGTCACCCCGTCGGTGCCGTCGAAGACCGCCGAGACCGACAGCAGCATCACCGTCACCTGGGCAGCGCCCGCGGACGCCAGCGGCATCGGGTCCTACGCCGTGTACCGCGACGGCGTCCTGGTCAGCGTGACGTCGCCGTCCGTCCGGTCCTTCACCGACACCGGTCTGCAGGTCTCGAAGTACTACGCGTACACGGTGCGAGCGGTCGCCAGCGGGACGGGCGGCCACGCGTCGCCGGCGTCCCAGGGCATCCAGCACGCCACCGGCTGGTACACGTCCACGAGCCGGTACGTCCTGCGGAACGACGCCACCGGCACGTGCGTCGCGAGTGGTGGGTCGGCCTCCGGCTCGCCGATCACCACGACGTCCTGCACGACCAGCGCGGCGCAGACCTGGCGATTCACGCCCGAGGACGACTGGCTCCGGATCACGTCTCCGTCGAACCCGTCGCTGTACTGGGACGCCCCGAGTGACCGCTCCGCCCTGCTCCGTCCCGACAACGACATCAGTGCCCAGAAGTGGACGGCCGAAGCGGTCGGCGCGGGCAGTGGGCTCTTCCGGTTCCGCAACCGGAACGACCTCTGCCTGACGGCGTCGAACGGGTCCGCCACCACCAACCCGATGACGGTCGCCGACTGCAGCACGTCCGGACTCCAGCTGTTCTCCCTCCGGGCCACGTCGTGACGACCGCAGTGCCGCAGGCGAAGCCGGAGCGGGAGCCGCAGCCGCAGGGTGCCCGCTGGTCGAGCGCCCTCCGGCTGCTGGGGCAGACGGCCGCGGTCCTGCTCCTGATCGCCGTGGTCGGGCTCGCGGCGCTGGCGATCCTCGTGCCGCGGATCACCGGCTCGGTGCCGCTCACCGTGCTGACGAGCTCGATGGAACCGGGGATGCCACCGGGCACCCTGGCGGTCGTCCGCCCGGTGGACCCCTCGGACATCGGTGTCGGCGACATCGTCACCTACCAGATCCGGGTCGATCGGCCCGGCGTGATCTCGCACCGCGTGGTCGCCGTCGCGATCGGCGCCGACGGTCGCCGCCTGTTCACGTTCAAGGGCGACAACAACTCCGCCGTCGATCCCGAAAGGGTCGTCGCCGCGCAGGTCATGGGCCGGGTCTGGTACTCGATCCCCGGCCTGGGGTTCGTGAACACCGCCGTCGCGGGCGACACGCGGGCCTGGCTCGTGCCGACGCTGGGCGGCGTGATGATCGGCTACGCCCTGCTGCTGGTGATCCGCTCGGTCGCCGTCACCGGAGCCCGCGGAACGTCGCACGGACGTCGTCGACGAGCAGTTCCGGCTGTTCGAGCATCGCGAAGTGCCCGCCGCGCGCGACCTCGTTGAAGAACACCAGGTCGGTGTACCGGCACGCTGCCCAGCGGCGCGACCGGCGGACGTACTCGCCGGGCATGATGCTCAGGCCGACGGGCAGGGTCAGCGGCTCCTCGACGGTGCCCGGGGTGGCCCAGCCGGTCCGCGTCGCCTCCCAGTAGATGCGCGCCGCGGACGCGGCGGTGTTCGGCAGCCAGTACAGCATGACGTCGTCGATGATCTCGTCGAGCGGGAAGAGCCGTTCGGCGTCGCCGTGTTCGTCGTGGGAGCCGCCGACGTCCTGGAACATCGCGTAGATCCACGACGCCAGCCCGACGGGGGAGTCCGCCAACGAGTAGCCGATGGTCTGCGGGCGGGTCGACATCTGCTGCGAGTAGGCCGACAGCTCCTGCCAGTAGTGGCTGCTCTCCTGCAGCATGACCTGCTCGTCGGGGGAGGCGTTCCGGGCTTCGTCGTCGGTCGGCATGAACAGCGCCATGTTGAGGTGGATCCCGGCGAGCCCGATGCCCCCGGCGGCCTCCAGGGCTGCGAGCTCCGCGGTGACGGTGGCGCCGAGGTCACCGCCCTGGGCGAACCAGTCCGTGTACCCGAGCCGTGACATCAGTACCGACCAGGCCCTCGCGGTCCGGGCGGTGTTCCACCCGGTCGTCGTCGGCTTCCCGGAGAAGCCGAACCCGGGCAGGCTCGGGATCACGACGTTGAAGGCGTCCGCCGCGTCGCCGCCGTGCGCCACCGGGTCGGTGAGCGGACCGATCGCGTGGCGGAACTCCAGGACGGAACCGGGCCAGCCGTGGGTGAGCAGGAGCGGGCGGGCACCGGGGACGGCGGACCGGACGTGCAGGAAGTGGACCTCGAGCCCGTCGATGTGGGTCGTGTACTGGCCCCAGCCGTTCAGCAGTGCCTCGGTCCGGCGCCAGTCGTACTCCGTCGTCCAGCGTTCGACGAGGGCGCGGACCTTCTCGAGTCGGGGTCCCTGCGAGGTGTCCTCGACGGTCTCGGCATCGGGCCAGCGGGTGGTCAGGAGACGGCGGCGCAGGTCGTCGAGTTCCGCCTGGGGGACGTCGAGGGTGAACGGGGTGATGGCTGCGGTGTCCGACATGGGGTCCTCGGGTGCTCGGCGTCGTGACGGCTGTCCGTCTTGATCGCAGATGATCTTTGCACAAGACGATCTTGTTCCGGTACGGTCTCCGGTATGGACAGTCCGACGCCGACCGACGCACTCCCCGAGATCGACTGGGGTGCCGAGGGCATCGAATCCGAACTCGGGTGGGCGCTGCCGCTGGCGCTCCAGGGCTTCACACGGCTGGGCAGTGAGGCGGTCGCCGACGTGCCGGGTGGTCCCCGTGGCTACCAGGTGCTCGTCGCGACCACCACCGAGGAGCCGTCGTCGCAACTCGGGCTCGCGCAGCGCCTCGGTATCGACAAGACCCAGATGACCTACATCGTCGACGCGCTCGAGGCGGGCGGGTTCGTCGAACGCCGCCCCGCCCCGACGGACCGGCGGGTGCGGCAGGTCCACCCCACCGACGCCGGACGTGCCCTGCTCGCCCGGACGCGGTCCGCCCTGCGCGGCGCCGAGGGCGTGCTCATGCGGCACCTCGACGACGACGAGCAGACGACACTGCGCCGGCTGCTGGCCCGCGTCGCGCTCACCGCCGGGCTCGGCACCGCCGGACCGGACCAGGCGGACCCCACGTTCCAACACCCCCTCGCCGTCCCGGAGCGATCCCGACGGCGCACCGCGACGACCACGTCGACCGCCACTGCAGTGAGGCCCCGCCCATGACCACCACCATCCTCGTCGCCGGTGCCACCGGCGACCTCGGGCACCGCATCGTCCGCGAGCTCACCCAGCACGACGTGCGAGTACGGGTCCTCACCCGGCCCGGCAGCACGACCGCCGGAGAGCGCTTCGGCGATGACCCCCGTGTCGACGTCGTCGCCGCCGAGTACGGCGACCACGACGCCCTGACCCGGGCCGTGAGCGGGGCCGACGTCGTGGTCTCCGCCGTGAGCGGGACCCGCCCGGTGATCGTCGACGCCCAGCGCGCGCTGCTCGCGGCGACCGTGGCGGCGGGCGTCCGGCGGTTCATCCCGTCCGACTACTCGGCCGACTACCGGCGGATCGCACCCGGCACCAACCGCAACTTCGAGCTGCGGCGCGAGTTCGCCGCCGACCTCGATGCGGCCCCGGTGCAGGCGACCTCGATCCTGAGCGGCATGTTCACCGACCTGCTGACCGGCGAGGCCCCGATGATCCTGTCCGGCCGTCGGCTCGTCCTGTTCTGGTCCTCGGCGGACCAGGTGCTCGACTTCACGACGAAGGACGACGTCGCCAGGGTCACGGCTCTCGCCGCACTGGACGACGACGCTCCCAGGGTGATCGAGATGGCGGGCGATCAGGTCACCGCACGCGACGTCGCACGCACCATGAGCGAGCTGACGGGGGAGCGCTTCCGGCTGCAGTGGGCCGGCACCACCGGCACCCTGTCCGCGATGAGCGCCGTCGGCAGGCGCCTGTCGAAGGACCCCGACGAGACGTTCCCGGCGTGGCAGGGGATGCAGTACTTCGTGAGCATGTTCAGCGGGCAGGCGCAGTTGCACCACGTCGACAACGACCGCTACGGCGTGCAGTCGTGGACGAGCGTCCGTGACGTGCTCCGCGCACACCTCAGTGGACAGGGCCGCCCGGCGACGGACTGACGGGCGCGGTGTGCGGTCGTCGGCGGCGGAGCAGGAACGCGAGCCCGACGACGACGACCGGCACCAGCGCGAGCGCGCCGAGCCAGACGAGGACGTCCCACTCCGGGGAGAGCGGCACGCCGAGCGCGCTCGACGAGGTCCGCCAGACCTGGTCGCCGGGCCCCTCGTGCTCGTCCATCCCCGTGACCGGGAACAGCAGTGCCGTCACGACCGCCCAGCCCACCAGCACCACGATGGCGATCAGGGTCCACTGCCGCGGACTCTCTGCAGGACCCGTGCGCGTCATCGGACGGCCCCGTCCGACCGGACCGCCCGGACGATCTGCCACACGCAGACCGCGAGCACGACGACGCCGGTGACAGCCGCGACCCACGTGCCGGCGACTCCGACCACCGGCGTGGTCGTGCAGGGGCTCGTGCCCGCTCCGGGGACGGCGTCGAGACAGGTGGTCGTCTGGACCACCAGCAACATCGACACCGTCACGGTGATGACCACCGCGACCGTGGCCCACCCCACCACTCGTTCCACCGTGCGCTCCGTCCTGCCTGCCATCGGTGGCTCAACCATGCCGTACGACGGGCCGGACCGGTGTCTCGATCCGGCAACAAAGCGGCCGTCCCGACAGGCGGACGGAAGGCCCGGTGCCGGCTGGCACCGGGCCTCCCGTCCGTCAGTCGGTCGCGGTGTCCGCATCGCTCACCCCCAAGGATCGCCACCGCCTGCGGGCGGTGGTCAAGCGGTCAGCAGCGTGTAGACCTTCGCGATGACGTCGCCCTCGATGAAGCAGATGTCCATGCCGGACACGACGGGCGGTGCTCCCTCGGGGCCGAAGTGCCAGGCGAGGTACCCCATCCCGTGGTTCTCGTAGACCGGGCCGGCGGGCGAGAACACGAACCCGGGCGCCTCGTCGAGCAGGCGCTGCGCCTTGGCGTGCAGGGCGTCGTGGCCGGTGACGACCTCGTCGGGGTCCAGGAACTCGACGTCCGGGGCGTACGTCCGCTCGATCGCGGCGCGGCGACGCTCCGGGTCCCGCTCCCCGAACACTTCGAACAGGTTGGCGTGCATGAGCGATTCGAGCGGTTGCGACATCGTGTCTCCGTCGGTGGTCGGCTGTTCGGTCAAGTGTGTGGCAAACACCGGTTCGCTGCGACGGATCGTCGGCGGGACCCGGCCGGACCCGACCCGTGCCGACGGGCTTCGACCGACCCGCGACACGCGCGTTGGCACGTCGTCGGGCCGGGCCCTACCGTTGGCCCCATGCCGACCATCGGACTGCGCCGGATGGTGCCGCGTGACCCCGACCAGCGACACCGCGCCGCGAGCCCGCTGGAGCTCCTGTTCGACCTGGTGTTCGTCGTCGCGGTGGGCTTCGCTGCGACGAACCTGCACGAGATCGAGCTCGAGGGACACGTCACCTCCGCCGTCCTGGCCTACGGGCTGGTGTTCTTCTCGATCTGGTGGGCGTGGATGAACTTCACCTGGTTCGCCACGTCGTTCGACACCGATGACTGGCTCTACCGGGTGATGACCTTCGTGCAGATGGCCGGGGTGCTCGTCCTCGCCGCCGGGGTGCACGCGGCCATGGTCGAGAACGACTTCACGATCGGCGTCATCGGCTACGTCGTCATGCGGCTGGCCCTGGTCGCGCAGTGGATCCGCGCCGCCGCGTCCTCCACCCGCTACCGCCGGACCGCCGTCCTGCATGCGGTCGGCATCACGGTCGTGCAGGTGCTCTGGGTCGTCTCCCTGGCCCTGCCCGACGACGTCTGGTCGTACGCGGCACCGTTCCTCGTGCTCGCCGAGCTGTCCGTGCCGATCTGGGCGCAGACCTCGACGGGGACGGCCCCGTGGCACACCCGGCACCTGGCCGAGCGGTTCTCCCTGTTCACCCTCATCGTCCTGGGCGAGGGGCTGGTGGCCTCGGCCGGCGCGGTGATCGACGCCCTCGCGCACACCGAGCACCTCGGAGCGCTGCTGGCGCTCGCCGGGTGCGGGCTGGTGATCACCGTCGGGATGTGGTGGATCTACTTCTCCCGCGAGCAGCACGCGCACATCCGCTCGCTGCCCACCGCGCTCGTCTTCGGCTACGGCCACTACTTCGTCTTCGCCGCCGCCGGTGCCCTGCCCGCCGGCATCGAGGTCGCGGTCAGCGCCGACGCCGGACACGTCGCGCTGTCGTCCGCCTCGGTCGCCGCGACCGTCGCGGTGCCGGTCGCGGTGTTCGTGCTGTCGATCTGGGCGCTCGCGATCCGGCCGTCGTTGTCGGCACGGGCCAACGCCGTCGTGGTGGCCCTGGTGCTCGTGGTCCTCGCGTCGATCGCGGTGCCGGCGGTGTCGCTGCCGGTCACGGCGCTCGCCGTGGTGGCGGTCGTCGTGACCCTCGAGGTCGCGTCCGCACGGACCGACACCTGACGGACGACGGACGGGAGGCACGGTGCCAGCTGGCACCGTGCCTCCCGTCCGTCAGGTGGTCGCGTCGACCGCCCGTGCGCGGTTCCGTCTCTGGTGCGAGGGCGCGTTGGTCGAACCGACTACGGAACCTCGCACCACACGGCGCGCGTGGCCCGTGGCGCGCGGCCCGTCAGCGCTCGGGCTGCTCCGTCGCGGGCCCGTCGGCCGACGCCGGACGTGCGTCGAGGCTCGGGTCGACCGCCGGGTCGGCCGAGATCGACTCGGGCCGCACCGGGAAGTCCTCGAGCGCTCCCGCGCCCACCGTCGGGGCCGCGGTTCCGCGGCCGCCGCGGACGCGGTTCTTCACCGCGGCCCACGGACGGCCGAGGCCGGACCGTGCCGGACGTTCGGTCGGTGCCTCGACCTCGAGGCCGTAGTAGGCGCCGACGTGCTCGAGCAACACCTCGCGCTCGGCCTTGTCGTAGGCACGGCGCTCACGGGTGAAGGCGATGATCGTCGACCAACAGGTGAGCAGCAGGACGATGCTGAACGGCAACGCGGTCGTGATGGCCGCTGTCTTCAGCGCGTTCAGTCCACCGCTGAGCAGCAGGGCGACGGCGAGCAGTGCAGCGACACCGGCGAAGAAGACCCGCAGCCAGTTCTTCGGCTCGATGTCACCGCCCGACGCGATCATCGCCATCACGAGCGACCCGGAGTCCGACGAGGTCACGAAGAACACGCCGATGAGCAGGATCGCGCCGTAGGTCAGGACCATGCCGGCGGGCAGGTCGCCGAGGACCGCGAACAGCGAGCCCTCGATGTCGACCGACCCGTCCGCGCCGATCAGGCCACCTGAGCCGTCGGTCTGGCGGTGGATCGCGGTGCCACCGAGGACGGCGAACCACAGGAACGTGAGCGCGGTCGGCACCAGGAGGACGCCGAACACGAACTGGCGGACCGTGCGGCCCTTGGAGATGCGGGCGATGAAGACACCGACGAACGGCGCCCACGACATCCACCAGCCCCAGTAGAAGGTGGTCCAGGCACCCTGCCAGGCCTCGCCCTCGGCGCCCTGCTGTGCGGTGACGTTGAACGACAGGCCGACGATGTTCTGCAGGTAGGAGCCGATCGACTGCACGAAGTCACGCAGCAGGAACTGCGTCGGGCCGACGATGAGCACGAACAGCAGCAGTGCGGCGGCGAGCAGCAGGTTGAAGTTCGACAGGATCTTCATGCCCTTGGTCACACCGGTGACGAGCGAGACGATCGTGACGGCGGTGATCACCGCGATGATCGCGATCTGGCTGACGATGCTGCTGTCGGCGATGCCGGCGCTCTCGAGTCCGGCACCGATCTGGATGACCCCGAGGCCGAGCGAGGTCGCGACACCGAACAGCGTGCCGACCAGGGCGATCACGTCGATCAGGTTGCCCCAGCCGCCGCGCACGCGGTTGCCGAGCAGCGGTTCGAGGGCCCAGCGGATCGACACCGGGCGACCCCGGCGGTGGATCGCGTACGCCAGGGCCAGGCCGAGGACGACGTAGATCGCCCATGCGTGCAGGCCCCAGTGCAGGAACGTCTGGGTCAGTGCCTGCTGCGCGAGCTCCTTCTCGGTGCCGGTGACGCCGGGGCGCGGGGAGGCGAAGTGGCTGAGGGGCTCGGAGACGCCGTAGAACACGAGGCCGATGCCCATGCCGGCGGCGAAGAGCAGTGCGAACCAGGAACCGGTCGAGAACTCGGGCTCGTCCTGGTCCTTGCCGAGCTTGATGTCACCGAAGCGGCTGAAGCCGACGAACAGCGAGAAGCCGACGAAGAACGCGGCGATCAGCACGTAGTACCAGCTGAAGTTCTTGACGATCCCGTCCTGCAGACCGAGGAACAGCGCCTCGGCGGTCGAGGGGGAGATCAGGGTGAACGCCACGAACCCCAGCACGATGACGGCGGCGGGCCAGAACACCCACCGCCGCAACTGCGGTGTCGCGGTCACGGGTCCGGGCAGGGGAGGAGTGGTGCTTGCCATGCAGTCCATGGTGCCTGCTCGCGTTCCTGTGTGTTCGCCCAGGCGTGTCGTGGTTCAGAAATCGCGCGCGGAATCCGTGGGGTTCCCCCGGCCGACCCGCCCCAGGTGCAGTCTCCGTGACAGCCGGATGACGGGACGGATGAGCAGCTGGATGCTCCCGATCAGGAACAGCCAGGTGCCGGCCGTCGTGGTGCTCTCGGAGAAGAAGAGGACGCTGCCGACGATGAACCAGAGCGCCACCATCACGTCGTTGATGATGCTGATGGTCTCGTAGACCCCGCGGATGCGGAGCTCCTCGTGCCCCACCCGGAGTGCGATGTCCCGTTCGTCCTCAGCCATCAGACGATCCTGCCAGCTCCGTGCCGTGTCCGTCCCGGTGGGCGGCGGCGCGCGGCCGTGCTCGCGTCATGCGTGCGGCACGCCCCGTGCGAGGTTCCGCATTCCGTGCGGCGCTCCGGCCCTCGCACGGAGTGCGCAACCTCGCACCAAGTGGCGGCGCGCGGCGGTGGACGCGCTGCACGGCGGACGGGAGGCGCGGGGCGGGCTGGCACCGTGCCTCCCGTCCGTGGGGCCACCGACCACTGCCACATGCGATTACAACGTTGACGTACGCTTTACAGCGCTGTAAACAGGAGCCTGCGCGACGATGCGCAACGAGGGAGAGACCCGATGGTGGGAAGCAGGACCGCAACACTCCAGGCGGCGGTGAGTCGGCGGGGGTTCCTCGCGGGCGCGGCCGGTGGCATCGCACTCGGCACGATGGCGCTCGCCGGGTGCGCGACCCCGGGGCGTGCCGCCGGTGGTGCCACGACGCTCCGCTTCTACGAACAGAAGCAGGAGGTCATCGGGTACTTCGACAAGCTGCTGCGGAAGTTCGAGGGGGAGCACGCCGGCTTGTCGGTCGTGCACGACAGCACGGCGGCCATCGCCCCGCAGTTCGTCCGCGGTGAACCGGCGGACGTCGGGTGCTTCAACGACAACCTCGAGCTCGCCCGGTACATCTCACGCGGCGTGCTCAGCGACCTCAGCGACCTGCCGTCGGCAGCGCGGGTCCGACCGGACATCGACACCCTGACGAACCAGTACGCGAAGTTCGAGGACCGCACGAGCGTGCTGCCGTACTCGCTCGCCGCAGCCGGGGTGATCTACAACAAGCGGATCTTCGCCGAGCACGACCTGCCGGTCCCGACGACGTGGGACGAGTTCGTCGAGGTCTGTCGGACACTGCAGAAGGCCGGCATCACGCCGATCTACGCCACCGACCGCGACACGTGGACGCTCTGGCAAGGCCTGTTCGACTACTCGGTGGGCAGCCTCGTCGACACCGGCTCGTTCTTCCGCAAGATGAAGGCCCTCGGCGCCGACGTCGGCCCCGACTCCGAGGTGTCGTTCGAGAAGGACTTCGCGGTGCCGATGGAGCGCGCGAAGACCATCTCGTCGTTCTTCAACCGCGACCACGCCACCCGGGCCTACGCCGACGGCAACCTGGCGTTCGGCAAGGGCGAGGCCGCGATGTACCTGCAGGGCCCGTGGGCGCTCGGGCAGATCGCGCTGATCGACGACAAGCTGCCCGTCGGCACCTTCGCCCTTCCGGTGTCGAACGACCCGGCCGACCGCAAGGCCCGGGTCAACATCGACCTCGGGCTCTGGATCCCCACGGCGTCCGAGCACCCGGAGCAGGCGAAGGAGCTCGTCGAGTTCCTCATGCAGCCCGACGTCATCGACGCCTACAACCGCGACAACCTGGCGTACTCGCCCCGCATCGACGCACCCCCGCAGCAGGACGAGCGCCTCGCCGGCCTGCAGCAGTACGTCGACGACGCCGCGTTCTACCAGGGTGCCGGCACCTTCATCCCCACGTCGATCCCGCTCGGCAACTACCTGCAGTCGGCGATCCGGAGCGGGGACTTCACCTCGATGCTGCAGCGGCTCGACTCGGACTGGCGGCGGCTCGCCGGCCGTTCCGCGACGGTCTGAGCCGGACCAGGACACAGGAGTCACCATGACCATGCAGACCCCGCTCTCCCGCGACACCGACCCGGAGACCTCCGGGCCGGCGACCGACGCAGCCCGCACACACCGGCGTGTGGGTTCCCGCGGTGTCGGTTCACTCAGCCGCACCGAGGGCATGTACTACCTGTTCCTCGTGCCGGCACTCGTGCTGTTCACGGCGTTCGTCGTCGCCCCCGCCTGCGTCGGCGTCTTCTACAGCTTCACGGACTACCTCGGGTTCGGGCAGTGGGACTTCATCGGCGTCGAGAACTACAAGGCGCTCGTCTCCGACCCGGCGATCCTGGCGTCGTACGGCTTCACGCTCGGCTTCGCGGCCGTCACCGTCGTCGTGACGCAGGTCGTCGCGCTGTCCCTGGCGATCGCCCTGGCGAAGAAGATCCGGTTCGCCGCCGGGTTGCGGTCGGTGTTCGTCATCCCGATGGTGATCTCGGGGATCATCGTCGCCTACGTGTTCAACTTCCTGTTCTCGAACACTGTGCCGGCCCTGGCCACGAGCGTCGGGTTCGGCCCGCTCGAGCAGAGCATCCTCGGCGACCCGAACCTCGCCTGGCTCGCGATCGTGATCGTGTCCGCCTGGCAGACCGTGCCGGGTGCGCTCCTCATCTACACGGCGGGCCTGACGTCCATCCCCGAGGAGCTGTACGAGGCCAGTGCGCTCGACGGCGCGACCGGCTGGAAGCAGCTCCGCTCGATCACGCTCCCGCTGCTCGGCGGCTTCATCGTCATCAACACCGTGCTCGGTGTGAAGGGCTACCTCGGCGCCTACGACGTGATCGTCGGTCTGACGAACGGCGGCCCCGGCAGCGCGACGAGCAGCGTCGCGATGACCATCTTCGGCGGCTTCACCGGCGGCGACTACGCCTACCAGATGGCGAACGCGACCGTGTTCTTCATCATCACCGTCCTCATCTCCGTGCTGCAGCTCGCGGCGACCCGCGGAAGGAACCTGCGACTCGCATGACCGCCACCGACACACGACCCCCGACCGACACCCGCGCCGTGACCACCGGCGGCGGACGTTCCGCCCGCGGCCCCCGCCGACGGCTGGGCGGCACGAACTGGACGCTGACCGTGGTCCTCGGCCTCGCGTCGCTGACCGTGCTCATCCCGCTGTACGTGACGCTCTCGATGGCGTTCAAGACGACCGAGCAGTCCGTCGACGGCAACGCGCTCTCGCTGCCGTTCCCGTTCAACCCGGGCTCGTTCGCCGAGGCCTGGCAGCTGACCCGGTTCCCGGTGTCCTTCTCGGTGTCCCTGGGCGTCGCGGCGCTCACCGTCGTCGCGACGCTGCTGCTCAGCTCGTTCGCCTCGTACGCGATCGTCCGGAACTGGCACAAGCGGTTCTTCCGGTACTCGTTCGTCTACCTGCTCGCGGCGATGTTCCTGCCGTTCCCGGTGGTGGCGCTGCCGCAGATCAAGCTGACCGCCGAGATCGGCCTCGACAACCCGATCGGCGTCGGGATCCTGCACGCCATGTTCCAACTGTCGTTCAGCGTGCTGCTCTACTCGGCGTACCTGCGGTCGATCCCGGTCGAACTCGAGGAGAGCGCCCGCATCGACGGGGCGTCCACGTGGCAGATCTTCTGGCGGATCATCCTGCCGCTCCTCGGCCCGATGAACGCGACGGTCGGCATCTTCGCGTTCCTGGCATCGTGGAACGACTTCATGATGCCGTCGCTCATCACGGCGGATCCGGGGTTGCAGACCCTGCCCGTGGTGCAGAACATCTTCCAGAGTCAGTTCGGCACCAACTACAACGTCGCCTTCGCCTCGTACCTGATGGCGATGGCGCCCACGATCATCGTCTACCTGTTCGCGCAGCGCTGGGTCATCAGCGGCGTGACGCAGGGTGCGGTCAAGAGCTGAGAGGCACCACGTGAGCAGCAGCACCACCGGCAGCAGCACGACCGGCACCACCGGCACCGCCGGCGCCGTCCTGCCCACCATCCGTCCGTTCCCGGGGTCGGACCCGGTCGCCGACCCCGCGGCCGTCGTCAGCGGCGACCACTGGCGCATCACCGTGCTCGACGCCGGGGCGTTCCGCATCGAGTGGAGCGACGACGGCGGGTTCGAGGACCGCGCGTCGACCTTCGCGATGCGCCGCCGCCTGCCCGTGCCGGCGTTCACCGTGGAGCGGACGGCCAGCGCCGACGGCCCCGGCACCGGCACCACCGCCGGCGTCGTCGTCACCACCGACCGCGCCCGCCTGCGCTACGACGGCCGTCCTTTCAGCCCGAGCGGCCTGGTGGTCGAGACCACCGGCCCCGACGCCAACCGCTGGCGCTGGGGGCAGGAGCCGCGCGACCTCGGCGGCACCGGCCGCACCCTCGACGATGTCGACGGCCGGATGCCGCTCGAACCGGGGATCCTGGCCCGCGACGGCATCACCGCGCTCGACGACAGCGAGTCGTTCCTGTTCGCCGACGACGGTTGGATCGGCACGCGGGTCCCCGGGCGCCGCGACGTCATGGTCTTCGCGTACGGCCGCGACTACGACGCTGCACTCCGGACGTACCACGCCGTCTCCGGGCCGCCGTCGCGGATGCCTCGGTGGGCACTCGGCAACTGGTGGAGCCGGTACCACCCGTACAGCGACACCTCGTACCTCGAGCTGCTGGACCGCTTCGCCGACGAACACCTGCCGTTCTCGGTCGCCGTCATCGACATGGACTGGCACCGGGTGGACTCGGTCCCGCCGCGCTTCGGCAACGGCTGGACGGGCTACTCGTGGGAGCCGTCGCTGTTCCCGGACCCCGAGGCGTTCCTCGCCGAACTCCACCGCCGGGGGATGCGCACGACGCTGAACCTGCACCCGGCCGACGGCGTGCGGGCGTTCGAGGACGCCTACCCCGCGGTGGCCCGGGCGATGGGCGTCGATCCGGAGACCGAGCAGCCGATCCCGTTCGACCCGACGGACCGGCGGTTCCTGCAGGCCTACTTCGAGCAGCTGCACCGCCCGCTCGAGGAGCAGGGCGTCGACTTCTGGTGGATCGACTGGCAGCAGGGTCGTGAGACCGGGCTGCCCGGGGTCGACCCGCTGTGGCTGCTCAACCACTTCCACCTGCTCGACTCGGCGCGACACGCGGCGTCCGGCGACGCAACCGCCGACACGACCGCGGACACAGACACCGACGCAACCGCAGTCCCGGCGCCCGTCGACGGCATGACCTTCTCGCGCTACGCCGGCCCCGGCAGCCACCGGTACGCCGTCGGGTTCTCCGGTGATGCCGTCGTGTCGTGGGCGTCCCTGGCGTTCCAGCCCGAGTTCACCGCCACTGCGGCGAACATCGGCTACCCCTGGTGGAGCCACGACATCGGTGGCCACACCCGTGGCGTCCGTGACGACGAGCTCGCCACCCGCTGGGTGCAGTTCGGGGTGTTCTCGCCGATCATGCGCCTGCACTCCGCGAACAACCCCTTCATCCGCAAGGAGCCGTGGGCGTTCCCGGCCGAGGCACGCGCCGCGATGGGCGAGGCACTCCGCTTCCGTCACCGCCTGGTGCCGTACCTGCACACGATGAACCACGGCACCGCCGAGGGCACCGCGTTGGTCCGGCCGCTCTACCACCTGGAGCCGCGCCGCGACGAGGCGTACCGGGTGCCGAACACCTACGCGTTCGGCTCGGAGCTGCTCGTCGCCCCGATCGTCGCGCCGCGCAACCCGGTCAGCCGGCACGGGGTCGCCCGGGCGTGGCTGCCGCCGGGCACCTGGACCGACGTCTTCACCGGCACGGTGTACGCGGGCGACCGCTTCGTCGACCTGCACCGCACGCTCGACACGGTGCCGGTCCTGCTGCGCGCCGGTGGGATCCTGCCGCTCGCGGCGGCCGACCAGCTCGACGCCACCGTCAACCCGACGGTGTTCGAGGTCCTCGTCGCGCCGGGTGCGGCGGGTGACTTCACCCTGGTCGAGGACTACGAGGGCGAGGGCAGCCGCACCGCCCGGACCCGCCTGACCTGGGACCCAGAGCACGCCGAGTTCCGGGTGCACGCCACCACCGGGGCCCTCGACGTCGTCCCCGCCCACCGCGACTGGCGGGTCACGTTCCTCGCCGCGCCGGCCGACGGGCAACCGACGTCGGCACGCTCGGCCGACCGGTTCTCGGTCGACCTGTCCGTCGACTCGGCGTCGGGCGGATCGGTCACGCTGGTCGGCGCTCCGGTCGTCGGCGTCGACGCGCGGGAGGCCGTGCGGCGGGTCCTCGAGGGCGCGCAAACCGGCAACCCGGAGAAGCTCGAGGCGTGGGAGGTCGTGGCGAAGGACCTGCCGCGTGCGGACCGCATCGTCGAGCTCGGCACCGTCGGCCTGCCCGACGCCCTGCGGGACGTCGTCGTCGAGCTGCTCGGCAGCGTGCACCCGGGGGAGTCGGCTCCCGCAGGTCGCTGACGGCACGCGACGGGGGAAGAGGCGGACTGGAGGCTCGTGGCCGGGCGCGCGCCGTGCCTCCCGTCCGCCCTTCACGCGCCCTGGTGCGCCTCCCGGTCGGACGTGCCGTCCGCGTACGGCGCGCTCTCGCCGACGAGCAGGCGGTGGCCGACCGTGACCAGCCGGCCGGGCACGTCGGAGCCGTCCATCCGCTCGACCAGCAGGTCGAGCGCGGTGTCGGCGAGGGCGACCGTGTCGGGCGCGACGGAGGTCAGGCTCGGCACCAGGCTCGACCCGAGGCCGACCGCGTCCCACCCGACGACGGCGACGTCGCCGGGGGCGTCCAGGCCGCGCAGGCGCATCGCCCGGAGCGCCCCGAGCGCGGCCAGGTCGTCGCGGCAGAGCAGCCCGTCGACGCGGAGTCCGGCGTCGAGCGCGGCGCCGAAGGCGACCTCGGCACCGGCGGCGTCGCCGACCTCGCGGGGGACCAGCAGCGCGTCGTCGAGCGGCAGGCCCGCGGCGACGAGTCCGGCACGGTAGCCGTCCAGACGCAGTCTGGACGTGCGCGACGACGGGCCGGTCTCGTGCCCGAAGAACCCGATGCGGCGGCAGCCGAGCGCCACGAGGTGCGAGACGGCCTCGGTGGCGGCCCCGGCGTTGTCGATCACGACCTGGTCGGCGTGCGGGGGCCGGACGTCCTCGCCGAGGAACACCACGGCGGTGTCGCCGCGGATCCGGTCGATCGCCTCGGGCGTGAGCACCTGCGGGTGGATCACGACCCCGTCGACCACACCGGCCTCGCGTCCCCGCACCGCCGAGCGTTCACCGTCGGGGTCGCCGCCGGTCTCCTCGAGCAGGAGCTGGTAGCCGCGGTCGGCGCACACCCGCGAGAACACGTGGGCCAGTTCGGCGAAGTACGGACGCCGCAGGTCGGGGAACGCGAAGGCGAGCATGTTCGAGCGTCCGGTCGCCAGGGACCGGCCCGAGACGTTCGGGCGGTAGCCGAGCTCGTCGATCGCGGCCTGCACCCGGCTGCGCATCGGGTCGCTGACGTGCTGGTAGCCGCGGACGACGTTGGACACGGTCTTCATCGAGACGCCGGCGTGCGCGGCGACGTCCTGCAGCGTGACCTTGCCCATCCGCTCACCGTAGCGGGCGGGACTCGCCGGACGCGTCGGACCGGCCGGGCCGTGCTCGCTCGTGGTCGTCAGGGGACGAGTCGGCGCTGCACGATCGCGCGGGCGACCTCGGAGAGCGGCTCGTGGTGCTCGAGCGCGTACCCGCGGATCACCGCGAAGGCGTCCTCGATCGAGACGCCGCGCAGGTACGACACGACGCCCTTGGCCTGCTCGATGACCTCGCGCGACCCGATGGTCCGCTGCAGTTGCGCGCGGACGACGTCGTGCTCGCGCAGCGACCGTTCGTGCAGGATGCCGATCGTGGCCACGTCCGCCAGGGCCCGGGCGACGCGCAGGTCCGACTCCGCGAGGGCACCGACGCCGGCCCCGAACAGGTTGAGCGTGCCGATGACGTTGCTCCCCAGCCGGAGCGGGACGGCGTGCACGGAGCGGAACCCGAGCGCGAGCGCACCCGTGCGGAACATCGCCCACTCCGCCGGCGCGACCTCGATGTCCGGGCACGTCACGACCCGTCCGGTCGCGAACGAGGTCATGCAGGGGCCGGCCTCGGCGTCGAGCTGCAGGACCTCGACGAGCCGGGTCGCCTCGGAGGTGGAGGCCACGACCTCGAGCTCCTGGTCGTCGTTCGCCAGCAGGATGCCCGCGGCGTCGATGCCGAGCACGTCGGCGCACGTCTCGACCAGGGTCTGCAGCAGTTCCACGACGTCGTAGGCGTCCACCAGGGTGTCGGCGAGCGACGTGAACGTCTCCAGGATCCGGGCTTCTCTGCCTGCCATCGTCACTGGACCTCCTCGATCAGGTCGCCTCGCTTCTCGAACCGGACCGTGCCGTCGAGGATCTCCTCCGCCACCCGCCGCATCGTCGTCCGGCGGGCGAAGGCGTGGCCCTGCAGCAGCAGGTAGGCGTCCTCGGGGCTGATGTCGAGCTGCGCGAGCACGACCCCGGTGGCCTGGTGCACCACGCGCCGCGACGACGGGCTGCGGTCGAGCAGGGCGTCGTCCTCGTCCGCGATGGAGCGCAGCGCCCGGCGCAGGACCCGGCGGCTGACGGCCGAGGCGAGGGCCATGGCCTGCCGCACGGTGTCGTCCTCGATCGTCGCGGGCTCCGGCACGTACACGTCGATCGCGCCGAGCGGGAACGGCCCGAACGCGACCGGGAACGCGAAGACCGCGCCGACGGGTTCGCTCCGGACGGCTTCGTTGAACGCGGGCCA
Source organism: Curtobacterium sp. ME-Dv--P-122a (assembly GCF_030209645.1). Lineage (NCBI taxonomy): Bacteria > Bacillati > Actinomycetota > Actinomycetes > Micrococcales > Microbacteriaceae > Curtobacterium > Curtobacterium sp. ME-Dv--P-122a. The sequence continues at coordinate 4,537 of NZ_JARVRO010000015.1, read as the reverse complement.
CGCGGCGTTCGGACGCTGCACGAGATCCGTCTCCAGCACCGGGGCATCGGTCGCGAGCGCGGCCCAGCAGGGTCCTTCGGACAGGTCGAACTGGATCTCGTCGACCCGGGTGGCGACCTCGTCCGTCGCGGACACGGTCTCGCTCGGGCACAGTTCGCCGAACGTCGAGATCGAGACGCCGCCCATCGGCAGCGCGAGCGCGAACGGCCGACTGAGTTCGTCGTCGGCGATCTCCGCCGACCGGAGCGCACGGAGTGCACGCTCGAATGCGTCATCCATGGGCGCCTTCCCTGCCGTCTCTCGATCCTACGCGCTGGGCGGTGTCGGACGATCCGGACGGCGCAGGCGTGTTCGGCGGCGGGCCGGCGCGCCAGGCCGGGAGCTCTGCGGGCGGGTAGGACCCCTGCTCGTCCTGCACCCGGAGCATCGCGTCGAGGGCGACGAGGTTCACGCCCGGGGTCTCCCGCACCGCCGTCCGCACGGCGTTGCCGAGCAGGAACGCCATCAGGTCCTCGCTGCCGCCGTCCGGCCGGTAGTCCCGCCACGGACCGGCCCCCGCTCGCTGCAGCGCACCGGCGAGCACCGCCTTCGTGTCGTCGATGTCGACCTCGCAGTCGAGCACCAGGCGGAACCGCCGCTGGTTCCGGTCCGACAGGCTCGGTGCACCGTCCTCGTCGTCCTCGGGCACGAAGGACCGCACCGCCGCCGACGGCGCGATGCCGTACGCCGCGCGGAACGCCGCAGCCATGCGGCCCGCGTTGCTGAACTGCCAGCGCTCGGCGATCTCCGCGATGGTCCGCCGGTCCGTCGCGCCGGAGGCTGCCTGCAGGTCGCGTCGGACCCCCTCCAGGCGCACGGCGCGCAGGAAGGCTCCCGGGGACTGCCCCACCTCCGCCTGGAACCGCTTTTGCAGGCTCCGCGGCGACAGCTGCACGGCCGCAGCGACATCGGCGACGGTGACGTGGGTCGCAGCCTGCTCGTGGACGAACCGCATCGCATCCCGGACCGCGCGCGAGAGTCGGGACGGGCCGTCCTGGGTCGCGCTGCTCCCGTCGCTCATGTGCCGACCGTACGGGACCCGCCGATGGCGCGCTCCCAGGGCTCCGATCGAGGCCACGAATGGTCCACCTTGCGCGGTACGAAGTCAACCCCTGACATGACCGGAATCGTCCTGCCGATACTGAAAGTGTCTCGCGCACTGCGGTGGAGCAGTGCGCCACATCGAACCGACAGGGAGGCGCGATGGGACACCGCCAGGGATCCACGGCCGTGATGACCGAGGCCGCCGTCTGGCAGCAGATCGTCCACACCGACCGGATCCGTGCGCTCGCCGCAACGGACCCGACCGACATCCGGGTGCAGCCGGTCGACGCCGGGTGCTGGCGCGTCGTCGACGCGGCGGCCGCCTGGGGCGACCCCGACATGCTCCTCGGCTTCATCGAGCGCACGGTGGACGGTTTCGACTGCACGCTCATGGCGACGCTGCACGAGCACGACCGGCGCGCGAGCCTGCAGGACGCCCGCGCCTGGTTCGAACACCGCTGCGGACAGCCCGTCGACGAGGCACCGTGCTGACCGCGGTCCACGGGACCGACGCCGCCCGGACCGTCACCGCGCGGATCGACGACCGGCGCCGGCGCACCGAACGATCCGGGACCGACCGCACCTTCGCCGCACGCGTGCTCGCCCAGGCCGGGCACGGTCGTGACGTGCGCTTCGACGTCGAGGACGACGCCTTCCGGCTGCCGTTCCGGTTCCGCTACCGGACCCGCCGCGACGGTTGCGTGAGTCTCGTCACAGCGTCGGCGACCTCCGGCTTCTCCGGGGTCTTCGAGCCCCTCGACCGCATCGTCGTCGGGTGGTCGAGCACCGGCGGTGTCCGCATCGCCGTCGAGGACGGCGTCGTCCTCGAGACCCGACCCGGCACGCCCGTCCTGATGCCGACGTCGGGGGAGTTCTCCGTGCACGCCCCGAAGGGCACGCTGCAGCTCGTGAGCATCGACCGGACGCTCCTCGACCAGGTGTGTTCGTCGCTGGGAGCAGCAGCGCCCGACCTGCCGACCCAGGGCGCCGAGCCCGCCGTCGCGGCCCTCGAACACCTGCGCCGGTGCGTCGAGCAGGTGGCGGTCACGGCGACGCGCGACGGGTTCACCTCGGGCACTCGGAGCGCCGCCCAGCTCGCGCTGGTCGAGGCCGTGCTCGGAGCCTTCGGGGTGCGGACACCCGCGGTCCTCCGCCGTGCGGTGACGCCGTCGACGGTCGAGCTCGCCGAGGCCTACCTCGACGGACACTGCGATCAGGTGCTCTGCCTCGCCGACATCTGCGACGCCGTGGGCGTGAGTCCGCGGACCCTGCAGACGGCGTTCATGCGGGAGCACGGGGTCTCGCCGATGACGTTCCTGCTGCGGATGCGGCTCGATCGGGTGCGCGCGGCACTGGAGTCCAGCAGTCGGCACGAGACGAGTGTGAGCGAGGCCGCGATGGCCTGGGGGTTCCGGCACCTGGGGCGGTTCTCGGGCACGTACTTCCGCCGGTTCGGGGAGTACCCGGGGCAGACGTTGCGTGCATCGTCCGGCCGGTGCGCAGACGGTCCGGAGCGCCACGCGGGCTGAGTTCGTGCAGTGCGCAACGTGTTCCGGACACCACGGTGAACACGCAAGTTGGGCCCCTAGGGTCGCCGCAAGCGCAATCGCGTGAACTCCCTCGAACCGGTTGAAGGACCGATCCGTACCGGAAGGCGGTCCACATGACCACCACTCCGCTCGCTCCGGGTTACACCCGCACTCGTCCCGCTACGGGGGCCCGCAAGGGCACCTCGACCTACTCCGCGCTCCTGGCGCAGGTGAAGGAGAACGGCCTCCTGCGCCGTCGTACCGGTTTCTACTGGGCACTGTTCGGCGCACTCGTCGGCAGCCTCGCCCTCACCTGGGTCGCGTTCGCGTTCCTGGGCGACTCGTGGTTCCAGCTCATCGTGGCCGGCGCGCTGGGCGTGCTGTTCACGCAGTTCGCGTTCCTGTCGCACGAGGCCGCGCACCGTCAGGTGTTCGAGTCCCAGAAGTGGAACGACCGCGCGGGCCGCTGGCTCGGCACGTTCCTCGTGGGCCTCAGCTACTCGTGGTGGATGAACAAGCACACCCGCCACCACGGCAACCCGAACACCGTCGGCAAGGACCCCGACATCGCCCCCGACGGCATCCGGTTCCTGCCGGAGGACGCCGCCGCCGTCAAGGGTGGCGCGATGAAGACCTTCATGCGCTTCCAGGGGTGGCTGTTCTTCCCCCTCCTCACGCTCGAGGGTCTGAACCTGCACCGCTACGCCGTGATGTCCATCGTCACCGGCAACGGCACCAAGGCCGACAAGAAGCACCGCCTCATCGAAGGCGCCCTGCTCGTTGCCCGTTTCGCGATCTACCTGACGGTGGTGTTCTGGTTCCTGCCGTTCGGGATGGCGTGTGCGTTCCTCGGGGTGCAGCTGGCCGTGTTCGGCGTGATGATGGGCGCTTCGTTCGCCCCGAACCACAAGGGCATGCCGACCATCGCCCACGACGCGAAGGTCGACTTCTTCTCCCGCCAGGTGCGCACCTCGCGCAACATCCGTGGCGGCTGGTGGGTCTCGTTCCTGATGGGCGGCCTGAACTACCAGGTCGAGCACCACCTGTTCCCGTCGATGCCGCGTCCGGCGCTGAAGCAGGCCCGCCTGCTCGTCCGCGACCACTGCGACACCCTCGACGTGCCCTACACCGAGACCACGCTGCTGCGCTCGTACGGGATCGTCGTCCGGTACCTCAACCGCGTCGGCCTCGCCGCCCGCGACCCCTTCGCGTGCCCCATGGTCGCGCAGCTGCGCATCCACTGACGCCGTGCTGACCGCCATGCCCACGGGCACCGTCAAGTGGTTCGACCACAGCAAGGGGTTCGGCTTCATCCACCCCGACGACGGGTCCCAGGACCTGTTCGCCCACTTTTCCAGCATCGTCGCGGCGACCGGCTCCCGGCCGCTCGCCCAGGACGACCACGTGCAGTACGAGATCGGACCCGGCAAGAAGGGCCCGCAGGCGGACAACATCTCGATCATCCGCTGATCGGCACAACCACGAGCAACGCCCCGACCGGTCCGGTCGGGGCGTTGCTCGTTGTGCGCGTCGCCGTCGCTGGCCGAGCCTCGCTCCGCCGGACGAACCGCGCGTCCCGGCACCCGCAACCTGTCCGCGGAACCGAGTCTCGGCAGGAGCCGCCGGCCCGGCGCACCCACATGACGGACGGGAGGCCCGGTGCCAGCTGGCACCGACCCTCCCGGCACGGCCGTCGTGTCGCTGGCGCGTCACGCCGGAACCGGTGGAAGGGGCCCCCTCCCGTCCGCCTGCGCGCGGCCCACGGCTGCGGGCTGGGCTGTGTTTCGCGCTGAGCGACAGTCCACGCGGACGTGAGCGCGTGAGGTGTCGCCCAGCCCGTGACGACGGCGGCCGCCGGCCCGGCGCGCGACGAGACGGACGGGAGGCCCGGTGCCAGCTGGCACCGTCCCTCCCGGCACGGCCGT